>NZ_CAXGLS010000002.1:0-143056 GCF_964010655.1 uncultured Idiomarina sp. | reverse complement strand
AGTGCCCCAATGAGCGTGGGCAACAGCTGTAAAACTAGAGAGAAGGCAAGTAAACCAATACTGACTAAATTAGTGCGTGCCGCCCAAAAGTAATAACAAAGAAACGCCAATGCCATGGTGACGCCAATCGCCACACGACGAAAAAGAAGCAAACTACGGTCATACTCGCGGCGCCGCTCACGCAGTGGCAAACGCGACTCACGCTGCAACAAGATCGGCATGATCACGTCGTTGGTAATCATGGTGCTCAGTGTCACCGATGCAATAATCACCATCGCAGTGGCCGCAGAGATGCCGCCAATAAAGATAATCAGCGAGAGCCAAAGCTGGTCTTTTAACAGTGGAAGTTGCAACGCAAACGTGGAGCCATCTTGATAGTTGGGCAACAACAAACTGCCCGCCAAAGCGATCGGCACAATGGCCAACGCTGTCAGCGCTAAGTAAACAGGAAAGCCCCACCGTGCAGTACCCAAATGTTTGATATCAACATTGTCGACCACAGCAACGTGGAATTGGCGCGGTAAGCAGAGTATCGCGCCAGCGGCCATAAAGGTTTGTACGATAAATTCAAAAGAGCCAAAACTCGCCAGACTCCAATGTGGATTCACGCTCGCCGAAAATGTTTGAGTCCAATCGAAACTAGGCTGTTCGCTCAGTAAATGCCAGGCAAAAATACCCGCGGCTGTGAGCGCAGTGAGCTTTATCATCGACTCAACCGCAATCGCTAACATCATACCACTGCGGTACTCTGTCACCTCGACATGACGGGTACCAAATAGCATAGCAAATAGCGCCATCAAGGCAGCTGCGCCAAGCTCTTTTAGAGAAAACTCACTGGTGATCGAATCACTTTCGGTTAGCACCGCAAAGCTCAAGCCAACCGCTTTTAACTGCAGCGCAATGTAAGGCACAATCGCAAGCGCTGCAATGCAGGTCACCACCACGGCTAACCGCCGCTTCTTGCCATAACGTGACGAGATAAAGTCGGCAATCGAGGTAATATTCTGCTGCTTACTCACCGACACGAGCTTTTTCAGCACTCGGATACCAAAGGTAAACAGCAAAATCGGACCGAGCAGAATAGGAAAGAATGCCCAACCATCAACAGCCGCATTACCCACCGCGCCGTAATAGGTCCAACTGGTGCAGTAAATCGCAAGCGACATGGCATAAACAAACGGGCGATGACTCAGTTTGTTCGCCCATGAGTTCGTTTTATCACCCCAACTCGCAATGGCGAAAAGAAACACAACATAAAGTAGTGAGGCCAGTACGAGTATCCAAGTCATGGGTGAATCCTCAGTAATTGCATCGTGGTTTTCTTGCGCATCGTGCGCAGTCTACAATTGCAAACGTTCAGCCACTAGGACAGCTTGCGTACGGCTATAAACCCCAAGCTTACGGAAGATGGCGGTGATATGCGCTTTAACAGTCGCTTCAGTGATGTTGAGCTGATACGCAATCTGTTTATTAAGAAGACCCTCGTGCAGAAAGTGCAGCACGCGATATTGTTGAGGTGTTAATTCTGAAACTTTACGCGCCAGCTCTTGATCCTCGTTTGAAATACCATCGAGTCGGTCACGATTATCTTTCGGTACCCAGGTATCGCCATCGAGAATGGTACTAATCGCTTCGGCAATTTGCGCTGAAGGAAGTGATTTGGGGATAAATCCCAGGGCGCCAAAACCGATGCATTTAGCCACGATGGATGCATCTTCAGAACCCGAGATAATGGCAACGGGAAGCATTGGATAATCTTCCCGCACCCGAATAAGACCATACAGGTCGCCGCTACCCGGCATGTGTAAGTCCAACAGCAGAAGATCCACGTCATCGTCTTCATTAAGCGCGGCGAGTGTCGAGTCTAAATCCTCGGCTTCACGCAGCGTCAATTCTTCGAAATGGTTCGCGAGCGCGCCTTGAAGCGCCTCGCGAAACAGCGGGTGGTCATCTGCTATTAGAAATTTTGCCATGAGCGCTTTAGGTTATTGATTCTTACGATGTTCTATCAAAGAATCTACCACACTTGGATCGGCAAGCGTAGAGGTATCACCTAAATTATCAAACTCATTAGCTGCGATCTTGCGCAAGATACGACGCATGATTTTTCCTGACCGTGTTTTAGGTAAACCTTTCGTCCAATGCAAGATATCCGGCGTCGCAATCGGGCTTAACTCTGAACGTACCCAGTTGCGTACCTCTTTGGTCAGTTCATCGGTCACCTCAACACCATCGACCGGCGTAATATAAACGTAAATGCCCTGCCCTTTGATATCGTGCGGGAAGCCTACGACAGCCGCTTCCGCGACCGCACTGTGTGCAACCAACGCGCTCTCAATTTCAGCAGTACCTAAGCGGTGACCTGAAACGTTCAAGACATCATCGACGCGCCCGGTAATCCAGTAATAGCCATCGGCATCGCGTTTGGCACCATCACCGGTAAAGTAGACATTTTTGTAGGTCGAGAAATAGGTCTGCTCAAAGCGTTCGTGATCGCCCCACAGCGTACGCATTTGGCCCGGCCATGAGTCCTCAATGATCAAGCCACCTTCAGCCTCGCCTTCTTGTTTGTTACCTTCGCCGTCGACCAGCGCCGGTTTGACACCAAAGAAAGGTCGCGTCGCTGAGCCTGGCTTTAAATCGGTCGCGCCTGGCAACGGCGTAATCATGATGCCGCCGGTCTCAGTCTGCCACCACGTATCCATAATCGGACACTGACCGTTACCAATGCGTTTGTGATACCACTCCCATGCTTCTGGGTTGATCGGCTCACCCACACTGCCCAGTACACGGAGTGATTCACGTGTTGAGGTTTTCGCAGCTTCATCGCCTTTTGCCATCAGCGCACGAATCGCCGTTGGCGCTGTATAAAGAATCGATACTTGATGTTTATCGACGATCTCTCCAATACGACCGACACCCGGATACGTCGGTACGCCTTCAAACATTAATGAGGTTGCGCCGTTCGCAAAGGGCCCATAAACAATGTACGAGTGACCGGTAATCCAGCCCACATCCGCCGCACACCAATAAATATCGTCGTCGTGACAATCAAAGACGTATTCATGGGTCATGGAAGCCCACACCATGTAGCCACCGGTGGTGTGCACCACGCCTTTCGGCTTACCCGTAGAGCCTGATGTATAAAGAATAAACAGTGGGTCTTCTGCATCCATGACTTCCGGCTGACATTCTTCGCTGACGTCGGCAATGAGCTCATGCCACCATACATCGCGACCCTCAGTCCAATTCACAACGCCTTCGGTGACTTGGCTAACGACAACATGCTCCAGAGTCGGGCAGGCGTCGTCTTCGAGCGCTGCGTCAACGTTCTTCTTCAAACCAATGGTGCTACCACCGCGACGTCCCTCATCGGCGGTGATAATCACCTTAGCGCCACAGTCGTTGATACGATCAGCAATAGCATTCGGAGAAAAGCCACCGAAAATGACCGAATGCACCGCACCGATACGCGCACACGCTAGCATGGCATAAGCCGCCTCAGGCACCATCGGCATGTAAATCGCCACACGGTCACCTTTGCCAACGCCCAGCTTCTTCAGTCCATTGGCGAAGCGGGAAACTTCTTTATGCATCTCGCGATACGTAATGTGTTTATCGACACTCGGGTCGTCGCCCTCCCAAATGATGGCTGTTTTATCGGCCTTATCGGCAAGATGGCGGTCAATACAGTTATAACAGGCGTTAAGCGTACCGTCTTGATACCACTTAATATTGATGTTACGCGGACTAAAAGAGGTATTTTTGACCTTGGTGTATGGAGTAAACCACGTGATTCGTTTACCCTGTTCTCGCCAGAAGCCCTCTGGGTCATTAATCGACGCTTGATACATTTCCAAATAATCGTCGTTTGTAATTTTCGCGGTGTTTTTTATGTTTTCTGGAACTTTGTACAGTTGCGACATTACCTCTTCCTCCTTTATTCGCAAGATGGTAACTGTTGTACGTACTACACTTTATTAACACTATTAGACCATAGTCTAGATTGCTAAAAACTGACCAATTACCGAGAATTACTGACGTGAATAATACAATAACGACGGCTTTCACACGGGAGAACACCATGGCAAAAGCACGCTCTACACAATCTATTGCATTATCTGCAGCTATTGCAGCGGCGCTTGGCACCGCATCAATCAGCGCACAAGCAGCAGACACTGACGTATCTTTTGGTGGATACGTAAAACTCGACTTAATGGTTTCTGACTACACCGATGGTCAAGCGCCAGCCAGTGGCAGCATTGCGCGCCAACAATATATTCCAAGCCTGACGCCAGTAGGCGGTAATGGTGACGATATGGTCACTGATTTCAGTGCACGTGAGTCACGTTTTTTCCTCAGCACAAAAACGAAACTAGATAACGGTGAAGTACTGACCGGCCATGTTGAAATGGATTTCCAATTGACCCCAGACGGCGATCAACGTATCTCGAACTCGTATAATCCGCGCTTGCGTCACGCGTTCATCAAATACAAAAATTGGACCTTTGGTCAAACCTGGTCAAACTTCCAAGATCTGAACATTTTGGGTGAGTCAGTTGACTTCATCGGGGTAACGGACGGTATCGTTTTTAACCGTCAAGCGCAGATCCGCTATACATCTGGCGGCTTCAGCGTATCGATTGAAAACCCAGAAACCACAGTCACTGATACCATTGCGAATGGTAATGGACGTATTGTCTCTAGCGACGGCTTTATGCCGGATGTGACCTTAAAATACTCAGGCAAGAGCGATAACCTCACTTGGCAGGCATCAACGCTCTTACGTCAGCTGACCTATGACGTCAACGGTGATGGCGACGACGAAACTGAATTTGGTTACGGCGTGAGTTTAGGCGCGAAATATAGCTTTGGTATGGACGACATTCGCGCATCAATCACAACCGGGTCAGGTTTAGGTCGTTACCTTGCGCTGAACCAATGGAATGGTGCTGTGATTAATGGCAACGGCGATTTAGAAGCGATCGATTCAACTGGTATTTCGTTTGCTTACCGTCATTTTTGGACCGACAAAATTCGCTCGAACGTGATTTACTCACGTGGCTGGGCCGATAACCCCGAGGCATGGGTTGGTGGTAGTTCGACCAAGTACTCTCAACGGTTAGCTTTTAACGTCATGTATAGTGCCGCTTCGAATCTGACGTTTGGTGCAGAAATTTCAAAAGCACAGCGTGAAACAGAAGCCGGTTTTGACGGTGATCTTAACCGCTTACAGTTCATGGCAAAATACGCATTTTAAGCGTGGATTTATGACTAAGCCGCACTCATTCAGTGCTGCTTTTTTGTGCCTGCACGGCAGCGACTTGATGCACATGACGACATGCTTTAATCAGCTGCGCTCTGCACGCGTATAAGGTTTTTCTCGCCTCATGCATCGAGCTATCACTCAGCCAACTATCAAACTGTCGCGTAGCGGTTTGAATCAAACGCAACGCATGCTCAAAGTCATCTAAATGTATATATGCACCACAGCTTAGCATGACTGCTGTGGCATAGTGCTGTTGAGCGTTGCTCGCAAACCAAGGCACATGGGATAACTCAAGTGCGGTGGCTTGCGCATCGTTAAGTACCGTGCATGCGTCTTGCCACTGGGCACGTTTTAAATACCCCGAGCCTTGACGCAATTGTTGATACAATAATTCTTGCTGTCGGAACACGTTCATAGCTACTCCCTCTCAACGGATGACACCATTTAAATACGAACGTTTCTCATTTGCAAGTATATATCAAGGTTATTTACAAAAAACCGCGCATACCCACTGGGATACACGCGGTCACAAAACCGGTATTTACCGAGTATCTATTTGACGATATCGATTAGGGCTTTTGCGATATCTGTATTGTTCATGTAGCCACGGAACGCCTCACTATGAGGACCGCGAGCAAATACTGGGACATCAACGCCGGTATGACCGCTCGTTGTCCAGCCGGTCCCTGTTATGTCGCCGGTAATGTAGACCAAGGCGTCATGCAATGCATCCTTGCGATCTTTCTCATCTTCGTCGGCAGCTGACATCAACTCATCAATGTACTCTTCACTCATATCGTAGTTCACTTTGTCTGCCACGTAACCGGCCCACTTCTCAGTATCCAGTTTAAGCAGCTCAGAAACCATTGAGCTAATCGATGACTCGATGTTCATTACTCGGTCGGAATACCAGGCATAATCACCGTCACGGCCCAATGTTAATCCACCGGTGGAGTGATCAGCCGTCATCACCACTAACGTATTTGGGTGCTTCTCTTGAAACTCTCGTACCACCTTAAGAGCGCGATTCAAGCCATCCATTTCGTGTACCGCACAGGCAATATCATTAGCATGACCGCACCAGTCAATTTCACTGCCTTCAATCATAAGGGCAAATGAGCCTTCTTTTGGCTCAAGTAAACGTAACGCTGCATCAGTCATTTTTGCTAAAGCATTGACGTCCCCATCAATCGCAAAAGGCAAGCCTTTTGGAGCGAACGTACCCAAAACAGGTGTTTCGTCAATTTCGTCCAACGAATTTAAATCGGTCGTAATTGCTAGTCCATAGTCAGGTAAAATTTCAAACCAATTTTTATCTACGCGCTCAAAGTAACTCCGTCCGCCGCCCAACAGCACGTCAAATGATGGATGACCATTAACGACTTGCTCAGCTATCAAGTCAGCGATTTCATTATACTCGTAGCGTGAGGGATGATGATTAAAGAAGGATGCAGGAGTCGCGTGATTGACTTGAGAGGTCGAAACAGCACCCGTTGCCCAACCGTTGTCCTTAGCCATTTCCATAATGGTTTTAAGTGGGTGCTTATCGTTATCTACACCGATTGCACCGTTATATGTTTTTTCACCTGTTGCTAATGCTGTCGCGCCCGCTGCTGAATCGGTTACCCACGTTTTGTCCTCTGGGTAAGTCGTTGCAGCGCCAGTCAGCATAGCATCAAATTCAATCGGTGCGACAGTATGCGTCTCAAGATCAGACATTGCATAGCGATAGGCGCTGATATATTCAAAGCCCATACCATCACCAATGATATAGATAATATTAGGCTCTTCAGTTGAAGTCTGAGCTGCGGCAGAAAAAGAACAAGCGACTAAGCTTGCGGCGATCAAAGTTCGTTTCATAAAAAAAGGCCCCACTAACTATTAGTGGGGCCAATCTTAGCAGAGAAATTATGACAAATGTATGTAGTCAGACTCAAAACACCAGGGAATCTCTATTTGAGCCTGTACACAGTCCTTGTCAAATTATCTCAATACATCTGGCGTCATACGTTCTTCAACGATCTCTACGTCAACTCCACTAACGCCCTCAATTGCCTTAATAGAATTACGTAACGCCAGCATTTCAGTGCCTTCAGAGGCCTTGAAAAGTACTAAGTCTAAACGTGGGTAAACACGTTCAACAGTTAAGCCCAGTTGGTTAGCAACGGCGTCTGCATCGTGGGTATTCATTAATACAGAGATAATACCCGATACCAACGCTGGCTTACCGGTAATGCTGTTAGTCATCTCGGTACCAGCAAGTAGTACATCGCCACGACCTTTGAGCACTGGTGCAGCGCCTTCTGGTAACTTGGTAAAACGATAGGTTTTGTAATCATTACCTACGTTAAATGCTTTAGTAGGCGCTTCCGCTTTTGCGCGGTGTGGCAACTTTCCGTCGTCCTGTGCCATCGCACTGGTCGAAGCCACGCCGAGCGCCACTGCTGTGATTAATAATGCGTTTTTCATGTTATTCTCCTAGCGCTCAATTATTAGTGACCAAAGGCACGCACTGAAACAGCTTCTAAGCGTGTAGGTGTAGAGTTATTAGCGAACGTGTCTTCTGCTGCGCCACCTAACGCCCGACCGTCAGCGATTAAATCTTCGCCGTTAGTATCGACTAAACGGATAGTCCAAGTGCCGCCTACGTCTTCGCCATAGAAGGCATTTGCTAAGAAGCGCGTGTCTTCAAGAATATATTCGCTACAGGTAGCATCCGCACCGACGTTAAGTGCCTGACGACCTGTTAGCAATTGAGTTGTGGTACCCGCAGGAGAGGTCACCTCGATTGCGATGTCGTTACCTGCTGTTGACAATGAGCAACCGGCAAAATCGTCGTTTGCTACAGTCAGTTCAAACTCTAAACCTTCAAGGGTGATACCCGCTTCCATATCAAAGGTGTATGTTGCGCCCTCTGCATTATTATCAGGTACTTCAACTGGCTCTTCTGGAGAAACGTCAACCCAATCTGAAGTCGCAAGTGGACCCAGTGTGCCAGGGCTCATTTCTTTAGCCATTTGAACCGCATCACCGGCATTAACACGACCAAAACCATATTTTAGGTTAAAGTTATAACCTGCGGCATTCTCGATCCAGCCAGCGTCTGCGACGAACTCGCCATCACCGACGGTCAAGACAACACCTGGATCAGCTTCGTCAACCACGGTCGCTGTGCTTGCTAAGATATGACGAATTTCACGCGCACTTAAGCTTGGGTTGGCGGAACCAATGAGAGCGACCACACCGGTAGTGTTTGGTGCCGCAGACGACGTACCGTTGAACGTACTGGTGTAGTCACACGACACGTTCTCTGGATGGCCTGGTGCATTGAACGACTGGACGCCGGCATAATATCCAGGCACTCCCACCTGACCATCAAGCGAGTCACCGTAAGGAAAGCTTGAATAGCCTTGTAAGCAGGTTGATTGGTCAGTGGTAACCATGGCTGGTTCTAACTCACCAAACTCACCTGACGGTGCTGATATGAAAATATTTGAACCCGCTGTTGAGTAGCTTGTGTGTGTACCGTCCGCATTAACAGCTGCAACCGAAACGTTAAAAAAGCTCGCATTACTTGGATCCAAGTTACCATTTAGGCAACTCAAACCTAATTCTATCGCACCAGTTGCACTACAGATATCAGAAAAGTACCCTGCTGAACCCGTGTCATCAAACGAGTTACCCGCAGACTTAACGTTTACAGCACCCAATCCGTTACGGAGGTTTAACATTGAGTAAGTTGCAAAAGCTTCGTCAGTTGCTGAGGCATAAAGTGCAAAAGGTACAGAAATTCCGTAGCTTCGGTTATAAGCGATGACAGGATCGCTTTCACTCACTCCACTACCGGGGATACCGTGACTTAAGCCATTGTTAAGTGTAGTTTGCGTGCCACTACCACCTAGATAATTTACGCCAAATACTTTTGCTTGAGGCGCTACACCACGGCCGCCAATACCATTGTTTGCGGTTGCGGCAATCAAACCGCTGACTGAAGTACCGTGGTCACCCAACACCGCCGAACTGGTTGGATCCGACTTATTTGTTGCATCAGCAACCAAGTTTAGCGATTTATTTGCTGCGATATTAGCGCGCAGATCAGGGTGATTAATTTCTACACCTGAATCCACGACACCCACCATCATGCCTTGGCCATAAGCACCCTCGGCATATGCACGAATGACGTTCATGTCATTACCTGCAATTGATACGGTTGGGTCTAGGAACAAGTCGTAAGCTTGCTCTTGGGTGTAACCGAAACTGTTAATCAGGAAGTCGAAGAATGCTTCGCTCTGCACAAACGCTAATTGCCCGGTGTTACGCAGGTGCCATTGTTGATAGGCAAGCGGGTCACCATCGACATGTTGGACTTCGATTTTTGCAATCGATGTTGACTCACCATCACTTACTAACACTTCAATCGTTGCAGGATCCAGTGTAAGCGGGAAGTAAGTGAAGTGACCGCTACTATCAATCGAAACCGTTCCGGGGGCTTCAGAATTTTCAGGAACAACAACTCTTGCGTTATACGTTAGATTATCGTTATTCGCATCAGTAGCGGTCACAGAACCAGAAACTGGAGACCACTGTTGTGCTGACGCAATGTTTTGCCCACTCACCTCGGGAGCATAGTTTGTATCATCGCTGCCCCCACATGCCGTGAGGCCTAAAAGCACTGCTGCTGACAGAGAGGCCAGCTTGAAAGATTTGGTTGTCATGGGAACCTCGTTGTTGTGTTTTTACCCAGGACCACCAATCCTACACCAAGTTGTTAATATTTAGTAACCCCCAAATCGAACAAAATGTAACATTTTGTAAATTAGTTGTTACTAATATTTCATATTCTCATAACTATATGACATAAGCCCTTGTTTTAGCGATAAACGACGGATTTAAGAAGGACTCTTTTTGGTTATACCGCAAGGGTTCTCCGTTAATTTTATTTACAACACCCCCTGCTGATAGTAATACAGCTTGACCGGCGGCGATATCCCATTCGCTGGTGGGCCCTAGGCGAGGATATAAATCTGCTTTGCCCGCTGCAATCCAACACAGTTTGAGTGCGCTTCCCACTGCAATCGTCTCATAAGGCACCGTGAGTTGCTCAAGCCAAGTTAAGGTTTCTTCAGAAGGGTGTGAACGTGAGATCATCACACGTAGTGTTTCTGGCACTCGAGTAACCGCAGTAATCGATTGTCCATTAAGCTCTGCGCCGACATCGCGCTCACCGTAGTAAAGATCATCTAAAGCAGGTGCATAGACAACCCCTAAAATGGGAACTCCCTGCTCGATCAACGCGATATTAACGCTAAATTCATCGTTGCCTTTAATGAATTCTTGCGTGCCATCTAGGGGGTCAACTAACCAGTAACGATGCCAGTTTTTGCGTTGGCTCCAGGAAATATCACAACACTCTTCCGATATCACAGGGTATGTTGTTGCTAGTTTTCGCAAGGCATCGACAATCACATGGTGCGCCGCTAAATCAGCCTGGGTCACTGGACTCTCGTCAGCTTTCGTTGAAATCTGAAGCGAATGCTCTTGCTTTACCCGCATGATAGCCGCCCCTGCCTCTCGCGCAATGCGTATCACGTCGCGTTTAAACATTAGCTGTCTCTATTTATATGCTGGCGATAATAATCTATCAACGCGTTAGTCACATCGTCGAAGTCTTCATTCTGATTATCCGAGAGCGCATCTAGCACTGAGAGGGCGTACTTTTTACCTTTCTCAACACCCGGTTGATCAAAGGAGTTAACATCCCACAGCAGTCCTTGAATGAATATCTTGTGTTCGTACACTGCTATCAATGCGCCAAAGCTCTCTGGCGTCAATTCATCTAAGAGAAGAAGATTCGATGCATGACTCCCCGGGTAATTATCACGCGGCGATTCAACACTTTTGTCCCCCCACCACAGCAAGCGTCGATGAGCTAGACAGTTTGCCACAGAGAGCCGTTGTTGCTGTTGCAAAGAGGCTGCTACTTGTGGAGAAAACCTCGTAGCACTTCGATTAAGAACCAGTACGAAATCAGCCGCAAAATCATCGTAGCCTTGATGTAAATGTTGATAAAAGGCATGTTGCCCATTTGGACCAAATCCGCCCCATAAAATGGGTCCTGTCGGCTGATGCAAAGATTTATTGTCACGTGTGGCCTGCTTACCATTACTTTCCATATCCAGTTGCTGAAGATAGGAAGGCAGCATGCGTAAACGCCCATCATAAGGCAAAATTGCTAAATTATTGATGCCCTTTTGCTGACGTAAATAGACACCATTTAACGCCAATCGAACAGGTACGTTGTCGTTATCTGGTACAGTTAAAAAATGCTCGTCCACCGCTAACGCACCGGCTAACATCTTACAAAATGGCGCCATACCGATAGACACTGCAATACTGAGACCTATCGTGGACCACAGCGAGAAACGCCCGCCTACGCCTTCGTCAAAGCTGAGCTGGTGATATTCAGGTATACCGTAAGCCGTCATTTTCTCCTTATTAGAAGACACACCAATGACATGGTGCTCCAGCCAAGCTGACTCGGACATGACATGATTCACCCAGCACTTTACGGTGTCCACATTCGCGAACGTATCTATCGTGCCAAATGATTTTGAAGCAATTACAAATAACGTGGTTTCTGGATCAACGATAGGAAGGACTGCGTATAGCTGCCCACCATCCATCGATGAGACAAAGTGGACATCAACCGCGCTTGAAGACGATTCATCATCAAACTCTTTGAGTGCAAAACTTGCCATTTGAGGACCTAAATCCGATCCTCCGACACCAATATTTACAACGTCGGTAATGGGTTTTCCCGTGACACCCAGCCACTGACCCGAGCGAATTTTGTTTACAATCGCTGTAAAAGAATGAGTGGGTTGTTGAAGTGCTTCAATGGCCGCACGGCTTCTACACAACGTATGAGTGACCTTTCGACCCTCTGTCACGTTCTTATATTCGCCAATAACCAGTTGCTGCTTTGCCGGTTTAAGGTCAATCTCGGTAAGGCGTTGCGCACGCCAATCGTGAACGTCGTCAAATAAATAACTATCGTCAAGTGAGAGCAGTGTGCGGTTTGAGTCAGTGCTTTTTATTTTTAACATGATGAGTCTATCGCTTATTGGTCGTATCCATTCGGGTTCTGCGACTGCCAATGCCAAGTATCTCGCATCATTTCTGCTAATTCACACTTGGCTTGCCAACCTAGCAGCTTGCTCGCCTTTTCTGGGTTTGCAAAACATTTTGCAATATCACCCGGTCGACGCTGCGCAACCGTATAGGGGATATTCAATCCAGACTGTTGCTCAAAAGCGTCCACCACTTCCAAGACTGAGTAGCCTTTACCTGTGCCTAAGTTAAAGGCCTCGAAACCTTGGTGACTGTCCATATAACGCAATGCCGCAATATGTCCTAATGCCAGATCGACAACATGAATATAATCACGAACGCCCGTGCCATCGCTCGTATCATAATCATTACCGAATACCTGTAACTGATCGAGTTTACCTACGGCGACCTGACTGACAAAAGGCACTAGATTATTCGGTATACCATTGGGGTCTTCGCCTATTTGGCCAGATCGGTGTGCGCCGACTGGGTTAAAATAGCGCAATGTAGCGATGCGCCAGCGAGGATCCGAAGCGGCTAGATCCATTAGCATCCGCTCCACCATATATTTGCTGGTTCCGTACGGATTTGTCGTTGCACCAATCGGCATTGACTCGCTAATTGGCGATTGCGCGTTTGCACCATAAACTGTAGCTGACGATGAAAAAATCAGTTCAAATACATTATTTCGCGCCATCACCTCACACAGCGTTAACGTACCCGCGACATTATTTTGGTAATATTGAATGGGCTTTTCGACACTTTCACCGACCGCTTTGTGGCCAGCAAAATGCAACACAGACTGAATATTATGGCTCTCAAATACTCGGTTTAATGCCTCTGCGTCACGCACATCGACCTGTGCAAAGGTCACGGATTTTTGTGTCAATTGCTCAACGCGCTTTAAACTCTCACGGCTACTATTTGAGAGATTATCAATGACTACCACCTCATAGCCGTTATTTAAAAGTTCGAGGGTTGTGTGGGAGCCAATATAACCTGTGCCACCTGTTAATAGGATACTCTTATTCATTCACCGGCCTTTTAAAACTATAGTTATTAGCGTATGTCTGTTTCACTAGAAAGATTATCAAATGATATTAATGTTTAATCGGCATTAAACAAGTCTCTGGTGTAAACGCGATCTGCAACATCGAAGAGTTCTTCGGTAAGACGATTACTCACAATCAAGTCCGCTCTGCTTTTAAATACTGAGAGATCACGAATAACCTCACATCCCAAAAAGTTTTCCTCTTCGAGCACCGGTTCATAGATAACGACATTAAGTTGACGTTCCTTCAAACGGCTTATGATTCCTTGCACAGCGGAAGCCCGAAAATTATCAGACCCGGTTTTCATCACCAAGCGATAAATACCAACGTGTTCGGGTTGTTTGGCAGCGATTTGGTGCGCTACGAAGTCCTTTCGGGTTGTATTCGCATCGACTATCGCTTGTATCAGCGTTTGCGGAACTTGATGATAATTTGCGAGGAGTTGCTTGGTGTCCTTGGGTAGACAATAGCCACCATAACCAAAGCTTGGATTATTATAGTGATCACCAATTCGAGGGTCGAGACAAACTCCCTCAATGATTTGCCGCGTATCTAAGCCGTGGACTTCGGCATATGTATCAAGTTCATTAAAGTAGGCAACACGCATTGCTAAGTAGGTATTCGCAAATAGTTTGATAGCTTCTGCTTCGGTGCTATCGGTTGTCAAAACTGGAATATCTTGCTTGATCGCGCCTTGCTGCAATAAGCCCGCGAATAAATTTGCCCGCTCGGAGCGTTCACCTACAATAATACGTGAAGGATATAAGTTATCAAACAACGCCCTACCTTCACGTAAAAACTCAGGTGAAAACATAATATTATTGGTATTAAACTGGCGTTTTATTTTCTCAGTATAACCTACAGGCACCGTGGATTTAATCACAATGACTGCATCCGGATTGACTGTAATAACTTGCTGAATGACACTTTCGACCGACGCGGTATTAAAGTGATTCGTCATCGGATCATAATCTGTCGGCGTAGCTACAATCACCCAATCACAGTCACTAAATGCTTCTGCTGCATCATTCGTGGCGTTGAGAAATAATGGTTTTTCCGTTAAGTACTGCTGTAATTCTGTATCCACAATCGGTGCTTGCCTACGGTTAATGGAATCGATCTTCTCAGGATCGATATCGTAGGCAACCACCTCGTTATTTTGCGACAGTAGCACCGCATTGGAGAGACCGACATAGCCTGTTCCTGCAACTGTAATTTTCACTTCTCTCGCCTTCTTCGCTCTACTTATATAAATCAGATTCGGTATAGTAGCGGTTACGCGGCTCGGTCACGCCAAATAAACGTTGTGAACGCATCAACATTTGACCGCCATCGCGTGTAAGCGGTGTCCAGCCAAAACTGGCACGACCAACCGAGTCATAAATCTGCATCAAGTCAAACGGAATACTTAAGTAGAAGCCTTTAGTAAAGCTGCCTTCACCGTACTCGTCTGCCGATACATCAGTCTTCGCGGCATAAGCGCCAACGATAATACCACTATCGAATTTCTTCTCGAAGTTCACTTGCACACCGACGTCCTTGGCCAAGAAGCGTCCCAATGCCACTTTCACAAGAACATCATCAAGCTTGGGTACTTTCCAATAGCCCGTCACATGTCCGGTCACGACCGAGTAATCGCGGAAGCCAGTATAACTATCAAAGTCGCGCTGCTTTGCATAGTTAATATCAATACCAATCGCCCAGCCCTGATTGAGTGGATTGTATAGGGTCTCGAACCCGACACCACCAAACATTCGTTCGAAATACCCACCATAAACTGAGGTATACAAATTTTGATTCCATTGCTTGATATAAGTCGCTTGCAGATCATCTAGCCATACATCAGAGTAAGTGACGTACTCACGAATATAGGTACGTACCCGAGGCAATGGCGCCTCATCTGAGCCAGGGACTAAGAAATTAAATTCGTCATAATTGGTCAGTAGATTTACACCCAGAGCGCCGGTTACAACAAAATTATTGGCTAACTGCCAATTCATCTGTATGTCGGCGCTCAGCTGGTACATGTAAAAGTTTTCAGGACCGCCAAAACTCTGGACTAAATAAGGACGAGCACTGACACGCGGCCAACCAAGCTCGAACGGTCGATCATATAGCGTGTTATCCTGTGACTCATTTACTTCCGTCAGCCGATAGATCTCATCATGTTTTGTTAAGTAACGCTGCTTCACATTATCTTCAAGCTTTACAGCATCAACGTTAGTTTGACTCATCGGCATACCCAGAACGCTATCGATAAATTGATACTGCTCAATCGAGTCAGGAAGTTCTGTCAGTAAAACGCGAGAAGATCTATCCAGCGCCTCCATTTGATTACTATAGCCAATAGGGTAACCGGTTAACGAAAGCGTTTTACCATCGTCTGAAAGCGCGATATTGTGGCTCAGCCAACCGCCCTCGGCGCGTAAATCCGTGACGAGTTTATCCGTATTGACTTGCTTTATATCGACCGGACGATCAGCAAAGTCTGACTTATCGCGTTTGCGCTCACGCTTTTTATATTGCTTAATATCATTAAAGTTAGCACGTAGGTTAAACCCGAACATCCATGTGTTGCCGCGTTCATAACTTAACTGCACGTTTAAGTTATCAGTCACCCGATAATGCACACCATAATTAAAGTGGCTGTCTTGTACAATTGGCGTACCAGACACTTCATCCGAGTAATCATTCCCCTCGTATTCCACTTTTATTGATAAAGGATCCCATGGCGTCTGATATTCAACGCCAGCAAATAGCGACGTGTCTCCTCGGAACCACTTATCCGTCTCAAAGGTGCCGCCCCGTGCGGTGGTGCCCTCAGGTCGATTACAAAAGCGGTCCGTGACTTCGCAAAATGGATTCGAGATATTATCGTTTGTGCCTAAGTTCCCCCAGCCTAATCCGAGCGTAAAATCAAAATTCTTATAGCGTTTTGAGGCAACGATGTACTCGCCGGCAAACTTTCCCGTTCCAGCAAGGTCACGTAATCCCACGCTTAATTCGGGTATCCATTTCGACTCTTCCCACAAACGAAATTTAACATCGACACCTCGATCCTTATAAGTTTGATCGCCACTAAACTCTGGAGATGAGCTGTATAAGCGTGTACGAATATCGTTATATCGAATAGTCGCTTCAAACCAAGGGAAAAGCTGCATGTTGAATGCCATACGACGATATTCTTCGTTGTCGTAATAAAATAATGTGAACTCACCTGAGCGCCCCATTCGAGCCGTCGGCATTTGCATTAAGCCAACGCCACCAAAGTCACTTTGCGTTGGCTGTCCAATCATATGCTCACTGATATCTTGCGCTTGCACCTTCGTTACCGAGAACACGGCTGATAGCAAAAATAGTGGGGTTATATGTTTCACCGTTTTCATAGAACTCATTGAAATATCGCTCGATGTTTAAGTAATTGGCTTATTCGTTTATTGAGGTTTACTGCATTCTTTAATCCCACAAAGATTATGTCGCCCTCATTGACTGCCTCATCTGGCCAACAATCAATGCCTTGCCACTGTTCGACATCGATCCATGGCAGTGCCGTTTCATGTCTGTAACAGACCGCAGCTTGGTTTTGATTATAAACCGCCGCAGGCATGTGAATTACGGTTCCATTTTGTTTGATAAGCCAAACACGACTATCTAAAGCATGTGGATTGGGCTGAGCACGTTCTAAAGCGGTTACCAAGTCAGTTCCAGGTTCAACTAAAATTGGTGAATTGACGGCGCCAACCACCTCTGCTTTTATAACATTCTGAGTCTTGGGCGAAACCAGCGTTAACTGCGTGCGCTGTTTAGGTAACTGCATTTGTGGATTAAAGTTCTTATGGGCCCGTAACTGATAAAATGGAACACCGATGAAGTGCGATCCCGCTAACGGTAAGGCTGCTAGCCAACTGCGGATATCATTTAACGCTGCCGCTCGTTCTGACTCACCCGAACTCAATGCACTTTGTTTTTGTAAGTTTAATTCAGCTAGCACTGCAGTTCTTTCGCGCTCTACTTGCCGAGTGAGATCATCTGAAACAAGTCGCGAGGCAGCCCAGTTGTAAACGGTCGGATCGTTCACTTGTTGTGCTAAGAAGTCACCCAACGTCGCATTTGGATTAATCGTGTAATTATGTTCGCTAGTTGCGGTTTTCCAAGTCAACGTGACGGGATGATGTTGCTGTGCTAAAGCTGTAAACGACACAATTAACAACCCGGCGACTAACGTTTGGAACATACGATTCATCATTATTCAAGCCCACCTATCATCTTGATTGACTCAGTCGTCAGACGCGGAAGTTCTGGCACCAGCTGTTGGTCACTCTTGATTAACTGATGATGAGCAAACCAATACGTATTCTTGTATTTATGCGAACCACCGTGCTGGGCTTTTACCGTCAATGTCTCAGTGACTTTTACTGCATCTAACGTGGCATTCGAGAGTGCGACCGATTCATGGCTCACCTCGCTAATCTGGCTCGTTAGATCGTAGCGAATATCACGAAAATCGGAAGTAACGGTTGCCGTCGCTTGCCAGGATTTAGCACAGTTTTGAGGGGCTTGCGCGCTGCGCAGATAACAGTTTAAAGGATCCGTTTGAGCACTCTCGATACCGAGCACATCATACTTTACGGCACTAAACTCGTCGCGCAAGTTGCGTGTCCCATACAGACGTCCGTTGCGTAACAATATGATTTCATCATCTTGAGCGGCCCACTGCGTTTGTTGTCCGTACGCTGCCGAGTGATCGATAAACGTCAGTACTATCGCGGCTCTAGGTTGACCGCTTAACGTTGCGTACGTTGTAGCATAGTTTAATTGATTTATTTGCGAAGCGGTCAAGGTTACGTCCTGAGGTCCCGAAAATGCGAATTTCACCGTATCGGCAACACTCGAAACTCGTGACCCACATGCGGACAGCAGCCCACTGACAATTAGTAGAGCGAAAAACCTTTTACTTCGTTTACAGGGAAACGCGATACCCATAAAGATGTTCCATCTTTGTTACGTTAATTTCTAATGACAAAAGACATAAAAAAACCGCTGTTCTCACAGCGGTTTTAGCCCATACTTCCCAAATAATTAACCGTTGGTCGATGTATTTGTAGAAGTCGTGGTTGTTGTTGACGTATTTGTATTCGTAGTCGGAGGCGTGCCACCGTTGTCTCCGTCATCGATTTCTGCATCGTCTGCACCACCGTCTGTAGCTACTGCTGTTCCAACAACGACGCTCGTTGCGACAACACCAATAGCACCGGCGCTCAAACCACCAAAGCCTGCGCCAGCTGCGCCAGCAGCGCCTGCGCCTGAACCAGCGCCAGCGCCAGCGCCAGATGTTTGAGCAACACTACCACCGTTGCTACCAGCGGCTTGTGCTGATGCAATACCTGGTGCTGCGGCTAAAAGCGCAGCAGCAAATAATGCTGTTAACTTTTTCATAAATTACACCTCTGTGTACACTTGCTAAAAACTTAATCGATTGGCCAATCAGTTAATGCTGTACAGCACTCATTAACGATTACTTTATACGTTAGCAGTTTTAGTTTGGTTTGCAAATTATTTTACAGAGCTTACACGTTTTTTTCACAACATTGATCATAAGTCATATTTGAGCGAAACTAACATAATGTAAACGTTTTGAGTTGACTTTATGAAACTATTATTGGCGATTTCTTTCGCGCTTTCAAGCGTATTATATTACTCGACAGTGGGCGCTCAAGAACACGCGTCTCCCTCCCTTCATACGCGTCTTGCTCAGCAACAACTATCGATTGGCAGTACACTGCCGTTAGATTCGCCCGATCTGACTGGACGACTCGTTGTTGCTGAAGGAAGTCATCCTCAACGAGGCTTTTATGTACTGAGTAAACACACACGTGATGGAAGGCTTATCCCTTTTGCAGGTACGTTGTACCACACTGCCGAACAAACCCTTTACACGGTGCAAAATGATGCCGGGACTTGGATAAAGGTATACCAGTCGGCTAAGGGCACGCACCGAGAAATACTGAATCAGGGGTATCCAGAACCACTGCGCATGCCGACAAACACTGCTCAACAGCGCGCCCTCGATACGATTAATTGGCAGAGCGCCGCCTCGGATGAACGTCTTCAACCGACGGCTATCAGTACTGAAGCGCCATCCGACAGTAGTATCGACACACTTATTTTGTTTGATCCTCGCTTACCTGCTTATATGGCAGATAACAATGCGGCATTTGATGCTGACATCGAATATGCGGATGCCGTTACAAACTTCGTTTTTGAACAATCTGAACTCAGTTTAAGTCACCGTATTGTCGGCGCCCACCCTATCGTCTTGCCTGCGACTCGCGATGACTTTGTCGGTGCGGCTTCCGAAGACATACTCGATCAGTTGGTCAATAGCGGCGCAGCAAAGCGGCTTCGCGATCAATACAATGCAGACGTTATTCATTATATTGGCGTCAGTGATGCGGTCTGTGGTCAAGCCTATGTTGCTACCGACATTGCCGCCGATAATACGTTTTTTGGTGTATCGCCTGACTTCCATGTGGCATTTACAACATACCAATGCCTAGGTTCGGGCACGTTCCCTCATGAGTTAGGTCATAATATCGGTCTCCTCCATGATCGCTACACGCTCGATAATAATGAGCAGGGCGCCGGGACTCAAATCGACAATCATATACCTTATGGCTATGTTGATCCCGAAGGAGAGTTTTACACCATCATGGCCTACGGTTCGAGCTGTCGAGATATTGCCCCTAACGGAACTTGTAACCGCGAAGCGCTATACTCGAGCCCCGACCTAGATGTTAACGGTACACCCGCCGGCAAATCAGATGCTAACGTTGATGCAGCCAATGCAGCTCACGCCACGACATTAACGACCCCATGGACGCGCCGGTTTCAACAGTGGGACGATTATCGTAATATTGGGCTGAGCGTTGATGGTTCAGCCCTCCAATTACATTTGCCATCCCAGTCAAACGGTGACTATGTTGTGTTAAACCGCAACTGTTACAGCAACCGCTACTTTACTCAGCAGCAAATTGACAATGGCCAAGTCATAAGTGAATCAACACTTACCGGCACCATTCAACCGGGTAATCTAGGCCTCTGTGTGTTAGCGCCCTCAACCAATAATGGCTATCAATTGATGGGCGAGTTTTCTGCCTCGGTGTTATCTAACGGTTCAAGTAACGAATTTATTTTTACCAACGATAACGTACTCTTTGCAGGCGTCGAACAGACACAATCGTTTACCGTACTATTAAGCGACGACAGTATTCTTAACGCAAATATCGAGCTCGCGACTTACTTTGACGAATCCATGGGTCGCCCGAGTATCAGTGAAGGCATCGCCCAAGCGCGTGAGTGGTTTGACTTCTCGGTATCGGGGAGCGGTGCTGAGCGGACGCTGACTATTACGCCGAAGCGTTCCCAGGCAGCGATTGCGGCTGAATTGGCGGATACCGACCAACGTAATGTGTTTCAGATGCCACTGCGCTTAGTAAACACTAACTTCTCTGAATACAGCGTATCGAGCATGATTTGGTGGGAAGGTCCTACGAGCAACGACACCCCCGTCACAGGTTACCTAACACAAGGCTATGAGATTGTATCGGACGAAGCGGTTAGCCTATCTGCTGAGTTAGTCAATGTACCTACGGATATTACGCCAACCTATTCTATCGGCGGTGATGTCAGCATTGATAACCTAACGGTGACTCAAACCAACCGCACCACCACATCACAAGGTGACGTCATTACTCTCAGCGTTGAAGGTGATGCAACTCGTATCGCCGATACAGGTACAGTAACTATTGTTGCTGACTTAGGTGTTCAAGGTGCACCCGATGTGACGATTCCGATTCGTGCGTATAGTAACAACCAGCCTGCGATTTTAAGCTTTACCGCAAGTAGCGACACCATTCTCGAGGATGAGCCGTTTACTTTGACCGTCACGCTGAATGAGCCGAGCGATACTTCGTTCTACGATACCCTGACCGTTGAGCAACGCTTACCAGGCCGCGACAACGTGGTGTTTGAGCCAGCGCGTAGCAATGGCAACGTGTTTGAGTTTGATATTCCGGGCCAAGCGCCAGGTATATATGACTTTGTGGCGACTATTAACGACGGCAACGGCAATTCCGTTATGGACACCCTGAGTGTCTCCATTGAGGCGATTGAACCGATTGCTGTCGATGCGATGAGCTTCTCGCCTTCAAACGTTCGCGCCGGCGGTGCAACGACTGCAACGATTACAACCTCGGGTACCTTAACGATCGATACAACGGAATGGGCCGTTAGTGATAGCTCCGTCACTATTAGTAATGAGGATCTGACCTCTGCGCGCTTAAGCTTTAGTGAGCAAGGCACTTATACCGTGTCGGTCACCGTCACTGATACTGCCGGTAATACGGATACCTTAGAGGAAACTATCGATGTTGCGGCGGCACCAACGACCACAACGGGTGGTAGTTCAGATGGCGGCAGTAGTGGTGGTAGTACAGGTTGGTTGATGCTGCTGTTACTGGCAGGCTTGGGTGGAGTCAAGCAAGGTTGGATAAAAAAGCGGGGCCGTTAAGCCCCGCAAACCACCTTGCTCGGAGTGGAAACCTTAGAATTTGTAGGTGATTCCCACGCGGAATTCGTTGTCGATATCGTCGAAATTGCCACGGAAACCGATATCGGCAGCGAAACGCTGATCGAAGTTGTAACGCACTTTGGCGCCCACTGACGCATAACCGTCTAGTGCTGAGTCGTAGGTTGCATCAAACATAGCTGTTGCTTGCGTGCTTAAGCCGATTTCAGTACCGATACCCACGTAGCCACCCGTGTCATCGGTATTACCAAAATCGTAATGGCTCATGCCGCCTTTCAAGAACAACGGGCTGTTGCTCAACAAATATTGGCCGCCTAAACGCGTACCAAAATCACCAATATCAAACGCCTCACCTTCAATCACCCAATGTGAATCGATTTGACGTGATGCTTTAATATAAAAGTCTGAATCACCAAAATCGTTGTAACCACCGCTGACATAGTTACGGTCTTCTGCGTGTGCAGTGAGCGCAACGGATGCGGCTAAGATACCTGTGAGTGCTATAATACGTTTCATCATACTGCCTCCTGTTGAGTCTTAATTCTATTATGCGGTTCCTCAGATATTTGGCTAGGCTCGCAGTCGTAAATGTTTTGAAAAGGCAAAAAAAGAGCAAGCTCAATGGCTTGCTCTTTTTTTATTCACCCGCTTGTTAGAAACGCGTACGTGCGTTACGGAACATGCGCATCCATGGGCTATCCTCACCCCACTCATCGGGATGCCAGCTGTTCGCGACAGTGCGGAATACACGCTCGGGGTGCGGCATCATAGCCGTCACGCGGCCATCGCGACTGCTGACCGCGGTTATGCCATTAGGCGAGCCGTTAGGATTGGCAGGGTACTGCTCTGCCACGTCGCCCCAGTTGTCGATATAGCGTAATGCTACCTGACCCGCCTGCTCAAGTTGTGCTTGTTGATCGGCTGCGGCAAATTCGGCACGCCCTTCACCATGTGATACGGCAATCGGCATTTTCGAGCCTTGCATACCGTCAAAGAACGCCGAATTGGTCGCTTGTACTTCGACCAAGCTAAAGCGCGCTTCAAACCGTTCGCTGCGGTTGGTGACAAAACGCGGCCAATGTTCAGTACCCGGAATCAGGCTTTTCAGTGTTGAAAGCATCTGACAACCGTTACACACGCCTAATGCTAACGTATTGTCGCGGTTAAAGAACGCTTCGAACTGATCACGAGCGCGTTGATTAAATAAGATGGATTTGGCCCAACCTTCACCGGCACCCAGTACATCGCCGTATGAGAAGCCACCGCAGGCAGCGAGTGCTTGCATCTCATCAAGGGTGACACGCCCTGTTAAAATATCACTCATGTGCACATCGACGGCTTCAAAACCTGCACGGTCAAAGGCGGCGGCCATTTCGTAATGCGAGTTCACACCTTGCTCACGCAAGATAGCCACTTTCGGTGCGCTGCCTTTAGCAATGTAGGGGGCTGCGATATCTTCATGCACATCAAAGCTTAAATCGGCTTGCAAGCCTGGGTCGTCTACCCGTTGTTTCAGCTGAAACTCCTCATCGGCGCAGACTGGGTTATCACGTAACCGCTGCATTTGATGCGTGGTTTCGGCCCACAACGTACGGTAATGCGTGCGCGATGAATCAATAACGGTGTCACCATTAAAGGTCAGTTTAATCTCGTCTCGCTCGGTGGGCTGACCAATGATATGGACCGCGTTCTCAAGCCCTGCTTTTTGGAATGCAGAGAGTACGTGTTCACGCTGATCGGCCGTCACTTGTATGACCGCACCGAGCTCCTCGCTGAACAGTGCCGCTAAGGCTTCATCACCCAAATCGCTCAAGTCGGCTTGGACACCACAGTGACCGGCAAACGCCATCTCAGCCAAGGTCGTCATTAAACCGCCATCGGAGCGGTCGTGATACGCAAGAATACGCCCTTCGGCTATCAGCTGTTGCAGTGTTTCGAAAAATGCTTTGAACTGCGCTGCGTCGTCTAAGTCGGGGGTTTGTTCACCCAGTTGCTTGTACACTTGTGCCAACGCTGAACCACCTAACCGGTTCTTACCTTGACCTAAATCGATAGCAATCAGGTGGGTATCACCTTTATCCAGACGCAGTTGCGGTGTCACGGTGTTACGTACATCGTTGACCCGTGCAAAGGCGGTAATCACCAATGACAGTGGTGCGGTTACGGCTTTGTCTTCGCCTTCCTCTTGCCACTGGGTTTTCATCGACATGGAGTCTTTACCTACCGGAATGGTGATTTCCAATGCAGGGCATAGTTCTTCACCGATGGCTTTTACCGCCTCGTATAAGCCAGCATCCTCACCGGGGTGACCGGCGGCGGCCATCCAGTTTGCGGACAATTTAACGCGTTTTAATTCACCGACATCAGCAGCGGCAAGGTTAGTCAAAGCCTCAGCCACTGCCATGCGCGCAGAAGCGCCATAGTTTAGCAAGGCTAATGGCGTGCGCTCGCCCATCGCCATGGCTTCACCATGATAGGTGTCGTACGAGGCGGCGGTGACCGCCACATCGGCGACCGGTACCTGCCACGGACCGACCATTTGATCGCGCGCGACCAAGCCGGTGACCGAGCGGTCACCAATAGTAATTAAGAACGTCTTCTCGGCGATGCTTGGTAAGCGCATCAAGCGTTCTGCAGCTTCGTTGGCATCGATGCTGTTGAGTTTAAGCGCTTCGCCAGCCGCTTGTTGACGTTTGACATCACGGTGCATTTTGGGTGGCTTACCGAGTAGCACGTCGAGCGGTAGATCAATCGGCTGGTTATTGAATTTCGCATCATTTAATAAGATGGTGAGTTCTTCGGTCGCTTCACCAATTACGGCGTACTCGGCACGCTCGCGCTCACAAATTTGCTCGAAACGCGCCATGTTTTCTGGAGCGATGGCAATCACGTAGCGCTCTTGTGATTCGTTACACCAGATTTCCAGCGGTGTCATACCGGGTTCGTCGTTGGGTATGTCACGTAGTTCGAAGCGGCCGCCCCGCCCCCCGTCGCTGACGAGCTCTGGCATGGCATTGGATAAACCACCCGCGCCTACGTCGTGAATAAAGGCAATGGGGTTATCTGAACCGAGCTGCCAACAGCGATCGATGACCTCTTGGCAACGCCGCTCCATTTCTGGGTTGTCGCGCTGAACGGAAGCAAAATCAAGGTCTTCTGCTGACTCGCCCGATGCCATTGACGACGCAGCGCCGCCCCCCAGACCGATGTTCATCGCAGGACCACCCAGTACCACCAGTTTGGCACCCACGGGGATGTCGTCTTTTTGTACGTGGGCCTCGCGGATATTACCCAAACCACCGGCAATCATAATGGGTTTATGATAACCGCGCACCTCACGACCATTATGACTATTCACGGTTTGCTCATAAGTACGGAAGTAACCGGTTAGCGCTGGGCGACCAAACTCATTGTTAAATGCGGCACCACCGAGCGGACCTTCGAGCATGATATCGAGTGCGCTCACGATACGCGCAGGCTTGCCGTAGTTTTCTTCCCACGGTTGTTTGAAGCCAGGAATGTTTAAGTTAGATACGCTAAAGCCAACCAAACCTGCTTTGGGCTTTGAGCCGATACCGGTGGCGCCTTCATCACGGATTTCACCCCCTGATCCCGTTGCGGCACCGGCGTAAGGAGCAATCGCTGTCGGGTGATTGTGGGTCTCGACCTTCATTAAGATATGAATCGGTTCGTGATTATAACTGTAGGAGGTCGATTCAGGCGCTGGATAAAAGCGCCCTGCTTCATGTCCTTCCATCACCGCGGCGTTGTCTTTGTATGCCGACAACACATAGTCTGGCGTGACCTCAAAGGTGTTTTTGATCATTTTGAAGAGCGATTTAGGCTGTGCCTCGCCATCAATGGTCCAATCCGCGTTGAAGATTTTGTGACGACAGTGTTCAGAGTTTGCCTGCGCAAACATGTACAGCTCGATATCGTTTGGATTACGCCCTAACTTTTTGAAGTTTTCTAATAGATAATCGATTTCGTCATCAGCAAGCGCTAGACCGAGCGATACGTTGGCGTCTTCTAGCGCTGAGCGGCCCTCGGCAAGAATATCGACGTTGGATAATGGGGCTGGCTCGGCTTGTTGAAACAGCTTTTCTGCATCACTCATGTGATACAGCACGCTCTCAGTCATGCGATCATGCAAAAGGAGTGCAGCTTGTTTTTGCTCCTCGGCGGATAAGTCACCGTCTAGATAATACGCAACGCCGCGTTCAATACGATGGACTTCTTTAATGTCGCAGTTATGGGCAATGTTGGTTGCTTTTGATGCCCAAGGCGAAATAGTGCCAAGGCGTGGGACGACCAAAATAAGCGTACTGGATTCGCTGGGTGATTGTTGTTGAGCGGTGGGGCCGTAGGTTAGCAGTTGCTTGAGAATGTCGTGATGCGCGTCGGAGAGTGTGTTGCGAAGGTGAATAAAGTGCTGATACTCCGCATATAAACTCTTTATGGGGATCCCCGCATGTTTGAGTTGTTCAAGCTTTTTTGTAATTTTGAACGCCGATAAGGCAGGTGAACCACGAAAGATTTCCACGACAACAGTCTCCAACGCTTGTGTAAAATTTGCGCGGCGATTATATCGAAAAATCCCTCTGCCTGCCATGTTTGACTTTGGCTTTTTAAGTGACAGCTTAGGAAGTGATCTGCTAGGATCAAGTTCCACCTGCAAAGGAGTCTTGTATGTTACAACGCCGAATTAATAAGACCGCCAATGATGCTCGCCGCCGTGCTGTTGTCCGCGCTCGTCGTAAACGAATTATTGAGCGCAGAGAAAAGTGGTTTCGTTTAGTCAAAAAAGAAGGCACACCTAAAATCGAGCGTTAATGTCTCAAGAGCATTAGCATTATCGTAGTGGCTTGATGGATTCAATATGAGCCTTTTAGAATCAATGCTATATTCTAGATGCATTTTTCACGATTTTTGACGTCAACTTTTTACGTTAACTAATATAATCTTTAAAGTTTTGTAAATTTGCTTGTAGTAGCGATAGACTTTTTTGGTCAGATGAAACACATAGGGTTTTGCGTATGGATTCAATGGCAAACGATGGCTGGTATGTTCTAAAGACAAAGCCGCGTCAGGAAGACCGCGCTTTAGAAAACCTAGCTCGTCAAGGGTTCAACAGCTTTGGACCCAAGCTTGCTGTCGAACGTATATTGCGCGGGAAGCGTACTGTTCGCACCGAACCCATGTTTCCTGGGTACATTTTTGTACAATCTGATGAATTAGCGACGCAGTTTTACAAATTGCGAAGCACTTATGGCGTTCATTCGGTCGTACGTTTTGGCGATCGAATACCAAAGCTTCCGCAGTCATGGATAGACTCAATACGGGGCATGGAGGCCTCAGCGGAAACTCAAGCCCCCGAAGTGGGTGACCAGGTCGAGATTACCGAAGGACCGTTCAAGGGTTTTCTTGCGAAAGTCGTTGCGCTTGATGGAGAGTCTCGTTGCTTTGTGCTGCTAGAGTGGATGCAAAAAGAGGTTAAAGCGTCCATGTCGTATAGCGAACTGCAAATTCAGTGAACCCATTCACAATCGTCCTTGCTTATCTAACCACTTGAGCGTGTCATAGAAACGCCTAATGTTACCGACATAGGTGACGGGTTCATCACCGCGTGCAAACCCAAATTTAGTTTGACGATAAAACTGCTTTTGACGCAACAGTGGCAACCGCTTCTTCACATCCAGCCAACGATCGGGGTTGCCCCCTTGCCGCTGTGTTAATACACGCGCATCCTCTAAATGCCCAAAACCAATATTATAGGCAGCTAAGGCGAACCACGTGCGATCGGGCTCGGGGATACGAGCGGGGATACGTTGCAGCATACGTTCAAAGTAGCGCGCGCCACCACGGATACTCTGCTCGGCATTCAAACGACTCTGTACGCCCATCGCTTTAGCTGTTGGTAGAGTCAACATCATCATACCGCGAACGCCCGTCGGTGATACGGCGCGAGGATTCCATAATGACTCCTGATATGAAATAGCGGCAAGTAGACGCCAATCAAGCTTGCCCGAGTGTTGTTTAAATAAATTAATATATTTAGGAAGTTGTTGCTCGACCGCATCAATAAACAACCGCGTCGTGACATAGTTAAACTGTTTGACGTGACCGAAGTGCTTTTCTTTGATGTAAGCTAAGCGACCACTTTCTCGAACTTCGCCAAAATATTCGATAACCGCCGCATACAAAGAGTCATCCGGCATATCTTTCATTGCCCACGCGACTGCCAACTCACGTTGGGCTGTAAAAGCAACACTGAGCCCCGGGTGAGCTCGCCGTTGGATTTCCAATTGATTGCTATCTGCAATGGTATAGTCGATTTCTTCGCGATCGACCATTCGCATTAACTCAACAGCATCATGTTCGCTGGTTGAACGCCATTTTAACTTGGGGAATTCATCCTCAATTGAACGTAAAAACTCTTCATGTGAGCTACCCGTCACGACGACAACTTCACCATCATCGACTTGTGCCCAGTCTCTAGGTCGTTGCCTGGACCCCTGTTTAAAAATAAGCTTGTGGCTTATCTCATCGTAAGGAGGACCAAATCGAAATAAAGCGCGCCGCTGGGCGGTTTCATCGAGCCCCGCAGCAACGATATCAATTTCTCCCCGTTGCAATAGCGTAAAAAGATCGGCGACATCAAAGCGAGGTACTATCTGCAGTTCGACACCCATACGGTTCGCGAAACGCTGCGCTAACTCATACTCAAAGCCTTGCTCGCGCTCATGGTCATAGAAAAAACTCGTCGGATTCATCAGTGTCCCGACACGGATCACTTGCCGTTCTTTCACTATGTCTAGCTGATTGGGTGTCGGTTGGGGTGTACAACCTTGCAACCCTATTAGAAAAGTTGCTAAGAGCACCCCATAACACCACTTTACCGCATTTAACTGCATCTACAATGACTCTAAAGTCCAGTTTACGTAGAGGTTTACACCCGTTTTAAGCGCCTTCTCATCAGCGTAAAAATACGGCGAGTGATTACTCGGCTCTGACGCCATATCACGCCCCTCGGGTGTTACACCCAAAAACACAAACATGCCGGGTACTTCTAACGCATAATAAGAGAAATCTTCAGCGCCTGTGACCAATGGCACTTCTTTAACGTTGTCTGCGCCAGCGATCTCGCGCGTAATAGGCAGCATTTCCTCAACAAGGTCAGGGTTATTAACCGTGACAGGGTAACCTAGATCGATTTTAACGTCCGCTTCAGCGCCATTTGCCTCGGCAATGGTTTCCGCTGTATGCGTCAGACGATTATGGATATCCGAACGGATATCCATATCAAAATTTCTTATGGTGCCGATCAGGGTGACATCATCGGGAATAATATTGTTTCGCACACCGCCCTCGACTATACCGAATGAGAGGACTGCCGGTGCTTTTGTAATATCGGTTTGACGGCTGATAATCGTTTGCGCGCTATTAATAATCTGCGCTGACGTCACAATCGGGTCAACCCCAGCCCACGGACGCGAGCCATGAGTCTGTTTGCCTTTGACGGTAATCTCAAATTTATCCGATGACGCCATTAATGGGCCTTTACGATAACCAATATGACCGGTTGGAAAACCTGCCCAAACGTGAATTCCGAAAACACGCTCAGGTGGGTAGTCAGGGAACACATCACTAAACAGGCCTTGTTTGAGCATCAACTCAGCACCGCCTTCCTCCCCTTCTGGCGCCCCCTCTTCTGCAGGTTGGAAGATAAACAGTACGTTGCCGTTAAGCTCATCGCGCATACTGGCGAGCTTTTCGGCCGCCCCCATTAACATCGCAACGTGCGTGTCATGCCCACAGGCATGCATGACGCCCACTTCCTTGCCGCGATAAGTTGACTTAACCGTGGACTTAAATGGCAGTTCGGTTTTTTCAGTGACTGGTAGGGCATCCATATCTGCGCGTAATGCCACCGTGGGGCCGTCGCCACGGCCTTTTAATAAACCCACCACGCCGGTGTGGGCGATATCGGTTTTCACTTCTAACCCAAGTTCGCGCAAGTGGTTGGCCACCATCTTGGCGGTTTCGTATTCTCGGTTACTCAACTCCGGGTTCGCGTGAATATGACGACGCCAATCAATCACTTTTTGTTCCAGGGTACTGTCAATCATCACCGGTGACTGCTGTTGCGCATACGTTGGAGGTGCCCATACGCTCATCACCGCTGCCGTTGTTAGTGCAAATGCCCAGTGCTTCATTGTTGTTCTCCCCGCGATAGGGTTTGGCCGCAAAATGTGGATGTCATTCATCTTAGTCTGCGCTAAAATCGCTGCCATGACAACTGATGAAATCTACATGCAACGTGCCCTTGAGTTGGCGCATAAAGCCGCTGACGAGGATGAGGTGCCGGTTGGAGCGGTGCTGGTACTTAATGACATGATCGTTGGCGAGGGCTACAACCAAGTCATTACCTTATCAGACCCCAGTGCCCACGCCGAAGCACAAGCGATCCGCGCTGCCGGAAAAAACGTGGATAACTACCGTCTGATTGACTCTACGTTGTACGTCACTTTAGAGCCTTGTGCAATGTGTGCAGGGCTGATCACTCATGCGCGTGTTAAACGTCTAGTCTTTGGTGCTCCCGATCCGCGAACTGGTGCGACAGGCACGGCAATTGAAGTACTCAACCATGTCTCAATGAACCACCGTGTTGAGGTAACGTCTGGCGTGTTAGCCGAGCCCTGTGGCGATATCCTACGCCAATTTTTCAGGGCTCGCCGAAAGAAGGCGTCAACCGATAGCAGCACCGGTGATAGCAAAGGCAACGACTGACGCGCCACCCGCCAGCAACGCATAAGGTAATTGCGTACGAACGTGGTCGATATGCTCGGTGCCTGACGCCATGGAGGCAATAATCGTGGTGTCGGAAATCGGCGACGCATGATCACCGAAAATACCACCCGATATCGCTGCCGCGATAAAAGGAGCCAACGGCAAATTCAACGACATGGCGATAGGGATTGCCAGCGGCAGCATGATGGCAAAGGTACCCCAGCTTGAACCGATAGAGAACCCCGTCAGTGCCGCTAACACGAATATCAGCGGCAATAGCATCCAAACTTGAATACTGCCATCAAGAATCGATGCTAGAAATTCGCCCGTTCCCATATCGCGAGTTAACCCGCCTAAGGTAATCGATAACCATAAAATAATCGCGAGTGGCAAAATGTTCCACGCGCCCTGCAAGGCTGCTTTGATGATGGTGAGTAGCGACGTTTTACGTACCCATTTTGTACCCACGATGGCAATCGCCAGCGCTGTATAGATAGCAATAAACACGCTTAAGGTGCCATCGCCTTTAACCAGCACGCCGTTGCCCGTAATTAATAACATCACCGGTACCATCACCACGAGGCTCAACAGAGAGGTTAAAACGACAGCGGTGCCTTTGCCATAGCTTGGCTTACTTTTACCCTCATCACCCCAGTTATGTTTTGATACGCGGTCAGGCTGTGCGTTGCGCTCGAACGCTTTCATTGGGCCAATATTCCAGTCAAACCATGCCACCACTAACGCCAGTAATACGGCAAAAATGGCATAAAAGCTAAAGCCTAAAGACTGAATGAATACCCACAAGGGTTCTTCAACGCCTTGTTTGGCGATCAATGTGAGGTTAAACGCACCCCAGGCATTCAGCGGAATCAAGATACAAATAGCGGCACAGGTGGAATCCACGATGTAGGCGAGTTTTTCGCGCGAAATACCCAAGCGGTCGTAGAGCGGACGCGAGGTCGTACCGGCTATCATAATGGTGACATTGGACTCGATAAAGACCACCACACCCAATATCCAGGTCATCATTCGTGCCCTACGCTTATTTTCGACCCACTGGCGTTGCTCAAGCTTTTGTACGAACTGTTTAAAGGTACCGCCCTTTTCCAGCACACCGAACAAAGCACCGATTCCAAGTGTAAAGAACCAGACCAGCATATTACTGCTATCGGTGAGTGTGCTCCAACTGGACCACCCAGTCCCCTGCGCTATATTTTCAAACGAGGGCCAAAACAGAATGATATTAGCGAGTAAGATACCGCCAATAAGCGCCAATAAAACGCGTCGCGTAACGATAGCAAAAATGATGGCAAGTAGTGAAGGTAGTAAACTGGTCCAGCTCAGTTCCATAGTGGTTTTTATCTAATAAGTGATTGAGCGAGGTTAGCGGAATTAGCGGTAAGCGGCAAGATATGAAAATAAAAAGGCCGCTCAAATGAGCGGCCTTTGACGATGTCTTAGGACATACTTAGAACTTATATTCGAAGCCTACACGTACTGACCACAATGAAGGCGCACCTGCACGTGATTGAACGCGTGGGTCACGGAAACTTTCAAATACGTACTGGCCTTGATCGTTGATGCTCACATCAGCGACCGTCACAGCGCGTGGGAAGCTTGCTTCGTATAATACACCCCAGTCGTCGTTCAACAAGTTACCTAAGTTCTCAACAACGAAAAAGGCTGATGCTTCGTGGTCGTTGCTGAATGCTGGCAGTTGTTGTTCAACACGTAAATCAACTTTGGTCCACCACTTAGAGTTGAATTCGTTACGTGGTGCGATACCACCCGCGTACTCACCCAATCCTTGTGAGTTGATGAAGTCGAAGAACGCTTGTGAGTCGAACGGATTACCGTCACCATCCATGCCGGCGACAAAGTTAGGATCGTCGATACCGGTCGGTACGTAAAGTAGTTGACGACCTTGGTACGCAACATCACCGAATGCACCGTCAGACATAGTGAACGAGTATGGACGACCTTCGTTGCGCGTAGCAAACAAGGTCATAGTGTTCTCGTAACCCATGATTTCTGAAGTGTACGTTGCACGGAACGTGAAGCGGTGCGGGATCTCGTAGTTAGAGGTCGACACGCCTGGGTTCTGTGGGTTCGCCGTTGCTAAGTTGGTGTAGTTAGAGAACGCCACTGAGCTGGTCATTGGGTTCACGTCTTTCGCACGGTTGTAAGCGTATGCAAAGCTCCAGTCTAAACCGAAGTCATATGATTTGTTCAATGCCAGTGAAACAGTCGTTTGTGAACCTGAATCACCTTTAACATTGGTTAACAAGAAATCGTCGCCTTGGTCACGACCGTCGGTAGAAAGTTCGCTAAAGATAGGACGACCATCTGGCGCTGTGCCTGTTTGCTCTAAGCCGAGGTTGTAGATAACGGCTGCGTCTTTCTTCTCAGTGTGTAAGAAGTCAACCAACAACACGTAGTCATTATCGAACGTGTAAGTTGCACCCAACGCGTATTTCCACTCGTTTGGCAATTCGAAGTTTGGATCCATGGTGTTGATTGGACCTTCACCGTTCGCATTAGCGACTTCGTCAAACAGGTTTTGTGGAATGTCGTAGATTGGACGACCTTCGCCTGTGTGAGGAATGTTGAACAAGGTGTTACCGCCCGCGAAGAAGTCACCGAATAGGTTCGCTTCATACTGAGTAACACCGTTGTTTGAATAGTTGTTAGAGATCCATACGTTCGGGTTACCGCCTGAGTACAAGCCAACGCCACCACGTACTTCTAACTGTGGGCTCACAAACCAGTTGAAACCAAAACGTGGTTGCAGCAAGTCTTGGCCGTCCATGTTTTGCTGGTTAGAGAAACCGTAAAGGTCTTCTACCAATGGGTTGTTTACTGGGTTATCGCTGCTAGTGTACCAGTCATAACGTAATCCATAAGTAAACGTAATATCCATTGGCGCGTAGTAGTACTCGTCCTGTACGTATGCCGTGTTTACAGCGTAAGAGAATTCTGCTGCCGCATCCGTTGGGTTATTCGTACCTGCTGCGCTTTCATAGATTACACGGCTTGGTGTACCGGCTTCAAAATCGTCGATAGAGCCAAAACGGTATTCACCTTCCGCTTCTTGTACGAACAAGTTATAAACGTCGTATTTCTCTTGCTCGATACCTGCGGAGATGATGTGATCACCGGCAAGGTAAGTCCCTTTTAACTTGAAGAACGTCGTGTCATACTTCAATTTGTTTGCGTGACGCGAGTCATCTGCACCTAAGTAGACGGTTGCATCGTTAACGCCGATTTGTACTTCACCGAACTCGGTGCCGCCTAATGGGTTAACGCGTGCGTCTAGCTCTGAGTAACCCACACGTACTTCAGTAGAGAAGTTGTCTGTCCAGTCAGAGAAGAACTCACCAACATATGAAGTGAACTTAGAGCCACGCTCATAGAAGTGGTTAGAGAACTCAAGCTCATCTGCGTCGCCGTCTGATTCAGCAATCGAGAAACCATCGTTGTAGTTATAGGTAAATGATGCACGGTGTGCGTCATTGATATACCAATCTAACTTAGCTAAGAACTTCTCGTCCTCCACTGGCAAGCTCGCAGGGAACGTGCCGGGATCGTAGTTGTAGTTGTTGATCGCGATTTGGCGAATACGCTCCGCGTCCGCTGCAGAAACACCTAATACAGGTGATGCTACGCCGGTGCCTTCTGGACCGCGGTCAAAGGTGTCAGAACCTTCGAGCTTTTCATAAGAGGTGAAGAAGAATAGTTTGTCTTCTAAAATAGCGCCGCCGACATTAAAGCCGTAGCGTTTTTCGTTGAATGCGCCAACGTTGATGCTGTCGCCTTCAAGCTTACTGCCTTGTAAAGAGTCGTTGGTGTAATCAAAAAACACTCCACCGAACATTTCATTGTCACCTGATTTGGTGACAGCGTTGATGTTACATGCGGTGAAACCACCGTATTGTACATCGAACGGTGCGAATTCGACTGCAACCTGTTCGATTGCATCATAAGAGAAAGGCATACGCTCTGTTGGATAACCGCTTGAATTCAAGCCAAAGTTATCGTTCATACGCACACCATCAACAGTCAAGCTGTTGAAACGCGGGTTTGCACCACCACACTGGATGTCGCCTGCATTCGTTTCGTTGATGTAGATACGTGGGTCGATACGCACTACGTCTTTTAGGTCACGGTTAGCGGCCGGCGCGTCTTGCAAGTCTGCAAGATTGAAGTTTGCCGCTGGGCTATTACTGCCGTACAACGCATTAGTTGGCGCCGCACCCGTTACACTGATTGTTTCAATATCTTGAGGTTCAAGAACTACATTCACGGTTTCTGAGTCACCTAACGTGAGGTAAACGTTTTCGATGACTTGGCTTTGACCGTTAGGACCTTTAACCATCAACGTGTATGGGCCACCCACTGGCAAGCCTCGTGATGAAAATGTTCCTTGCGCGTTGGTCGTTAAGGTTTTAACTGAGCCAGTGCGTTCATCACGCAACTGAATAGTTGCACCGCTAATGATAGAACCTGATTCTGCGGTTACGACGCCTCGAATGCTTGATGAGGTGTCTTGTGCAAGCGCAGCACCTGATACAGTCATTGCGATGGCAGCGGCCAAAGCGGTGCGCTTAAAAGTTGAGTTAAACATGTGTGTTCATCCCCGTTAGTTCAACACTGTTGTTATGTAATTCAGTCCGTGAAGTGTAATCCGTGATCGTGTCAGTTCTGTGACATGATCAAAAAAAAGCCCCTCAACAAAATTGAGGGGCTCTGAGCCTTAGAACTCGTAGCGTACGCCGAGTTTGACAGACCATGATGATGCGCCAATATCATATTCGTCGTAGTTCTGCGGAGCATAGCCGTTGAACAAGCGTTCGATTTGATATTTACCATCATCAGACAAGCCACCGAAATCATAAAGATCGACTTGTGGATAGCCTAAGCGTTTCTCAACACCCCAGTCACTATTCAATAGGTTTGCAAGGTTATCGATGGTGAAGTACAAGGTACCACGATGACCCTCAGCAAAACCTGGGATTTGCTGCTTAATGCTTAGGTCCAAATTGGTGACCCATGGTTGAGTACCGCTGTTGCGATCCATGATGTATCCGCCTGGAGCGATACCAGCACGGTCAAGCACTGCACTCAACTCATCCCAAGAGACTGAGTTGTCCCAGTCGACATTTGGATCGTCTGCACCAGAAGGGATGTAAGCAAGATAAGCTGACTGCGTGTAGAAGTCGCGCGTATCACCGAAATCGCCATCTTGATACATGCTCATGGTGTAGCTAAATGGACGACCTGAGCGACGCTCGTAGAACAAGTTGATGTTAGTTTTGTAACCATCAAAGAATTCTTTTTCGTAACCCACGGTAACTTTGAAGCTGTGCTCAATTTCATAGTCGCCACGAGCCGAGAACGGTTGGTTACGCGATTTAGCTACATAATGCTGGTAGTTACTCTGAGCCTGTGAAGAAGATCCTGGAGAAACCTCTTCGACGTCTTGGTGCGTATAGCTCATGGTCACGTTGAGACCATTATCCCACTGCTTCGCCAATGACTGAGTAAAGATGTAGCTACGGCCATGATCTTCAGCGTTAGTCATCATGATATCGAAATTATCCGAGCGGTTACCGCTGTAGATCGTATCGTAAATGATGCGTTCGCCGTCAGCCGCGGTTCCTGTTGGTTCAAGCGCTGTATTTAACCATACGGCTTCATCTTGCTTACGAATGTATAGCAATGATGTTGTCGCACGGAAGTCGTCACCCACCATTGGGATATCGAAGCTGTAGTCAGCTGCTAACTGTGCGCGCCAGTCGCTTGGCAATTCAAAGTTAGGGTCGATGTAGTTGGTGCTACCTGCGCCTTGCTGCAGTGAGTCTTGGATCGCTTGTGGTACTTGTGTGAAGTCCGCAGGATCTGAGCTGTTAGCGAAGTAATCGTTGATGAAATCGCTGTTTGCCGCTACCAGCGTGATACCGTCTTTAGTGAACGGGTTACTGTACCAAACGTTAGGCACACCTCCGTAGAAACGACCTAAACCACCACGTAAAGTAACGTCGTCGTTCAAGTAGTACTTGAAGCTCACGCGTGGCAATACGATGTCCATACCGTCTAGGTTTTCTTGGTTACTGAAACCGTAGGTATCAACAAAGTTTTGGTTCAAGGTTGGCTTGTCATCTGATGACAAACGCTCGTAACGAACACCGGCTGTCAACTCGAGGTCAGTTGTTGGGTAGAAAGTATCTTCTACATACAGCGCTGTAGTGTAACGTACTGCGTCATACGCAGCGTCTTCTGGATTACCGGTATAAGCGTTCTGGTACGAGAAGTCATAAGTACCGTTGTAGTTACCGATTTCACGGTTTTGGAATCCATCAAAGCTATCGAATTCCCATGCACCTAAACTCTCAGGAACAAACTTGTTGTATAAGCGCAGACGCTCATACTCAGCACCGAAAGCAAGCTCATGCTCACCTAATAGGTAGGTCGCATCAAAGTTGAAAGTCAGGTTCTGGTTCTCAACTTTGTTCGCGTGACGATATTGGTCAGCACCGAATTCGTACGCAGGACCGCGGAAGAATTCTTCAACTTTTACTGCGCCAAAGTCAGCGTTGGTGATTGAATCAGACACAACATCTTTATAGGTGATACCCATTTCGGTGATGAAGTTTGCTGACCAGTCACTGTATAGACGTGCGCTGATGTTGCTCATGCGCGTGTGATAATCATAAATACGTGAGTTAAGTACGACAGTGTTACCGCCACTTGAGTGACCACGCATGTCTGAGTTATCTTGCCACTGATAGGTTAAATCAAGACGGTGATCTTGGTTTACGTTCCAGCTTAACTTAGTTAACCATTTACGGTCTTTATCTTCTGGCGCGCCTGGCAGTGAATCTTGGACGCCGTAAGTGTTTTCCAAAATACTTAGGAACTCTTCGAAGTTCTCACGTGTCGTGTAGAATTCGTTGCTCGCCCCGCTACCCTGGAAGCCGTATTGATAATCGAGTTTACTGTTCCACTCTTCATAGTTGGTGAAGAAGAACAAAGTGTCTTCGATGATCGGGCCGCTCAGCGCCATACCAAAGGTTGAAGTCTTTTGAATCGGCTCAACGTCAACGGTTTCGTATTCACGGAAACCTTGGTCATTACCAGAAGAACCGGTAATACGGTTTAAGCGCTTTGAATCGCCTTTCATGTCAGGTGAAGAGTATTCGTAGAAGAATTCGCCTTCAAACTCGTTAGTACCTGATTTAGTGACTGCGTTAATTGTACCGCCAGAGAAATCGCCTTTCTTACTTGAGAAAGGTGCCACGTCAACTGAGATTTGTTCGATTGAGCTCAATGAAACCGGTGGCTGCTCCGTTGGGTAACCGCCATAGTTTAGACCGAAGTCATCGTTCTGGCCGATACCGTCAACAGTAATGCTGTTTGAGCGTGGGTTACCACCTGCAATCGACATTTCGCCATTACCACGGATAGAAACCAATGGGTTGATACGCGCGATGTCTTTAAGGTCACGGCTTAGGCTTGGCATGTTATCGATGGTTTCTTCACCGAAGTTACTGCTCGCGCCACCGCTTTCGGTCATGATAACTGAGCCAGATACTGAAATACGCTCCATGTCGTTATTTTTCAGTTGGCTTGTCACACGTAAGGTATCACCCAAAGCAAGATAAAGATTATCAAGCTCTGCGTCTTGGTATTTGTCTGAATCGATAACGACTGTGTAAGGACCACCTACACGCAGACCTTTCGCAGTAAAGGTACCGTCAGCGCTAGTGACAAACTCGTTCACAGTCCCTGTCGGTTCATGGGTAACGATAACTTTAGTGTTCGCTACTGGGTTTCCTTGTGGGCCTGTGATCACACCGCGCATTGACGATGAGGTCTCTTGAGCCATGACACTCGTCGACATTCCTACTGCTAACGCGATGGCAGCAGAAATACGACTCACCTTGGAGTTGAATTTCATTGAGTTATCCCTGAGGTTGTAATTAAACGTACTAATGGTTTTGGTACAGCAAGCTCACTAGCAAATGAGCTAAATTTTGAGTGCGCATTTATAACGCTGGAATATGACAACTTGATGACACTGAGGGGTGTGCAGAAAAAACTGAGATGGGATGCTGGACGTTCTACTTTACATAAAAACGAGTTAGCAACGCTTAATGAACCACGGTATAACCGTCGGTTTAAGACGGGAAAGCTGACTGCGTGAAAAATTTCACGGCAGCGGCTTAAAACGGGCTGTTTTGTGAAGAACATTTAAATTCATTAAGCTTCTGCGACATTTTCGTGTCAGATATGTGACATATTTTAATCAATTTTTATGCGCTTGCCTAGTGTTTAGGGAACCTTTATTCTTCCGTGTTGTCGTATCGTTCCATTTTGCAGGCTTTCAGATGAATTCTATGCGTAGTATCTTTGTATTCTCGTTGCTTTTAATAATGACTTATTCAAACTTCTCTTTAGCGCAAGACTCCGTACGTATCGCGACTTTCAACGTCAGTATGGACTCCAGCAACCACCTTCCAAACTCAGAACTTCCCAACACTCATGCATCGGTGTTACCGCGAGTTTTGCAGGAAAACAATGCCCAAATTCGTGGCATCGCGGAGATTATCCAGCGCGTTCGGCCGGATATTATTCTTCTCAACGAGTTTGACTACGTCCCCCAAGAACAAGGGATTGACGTATTTTTAAACAGTTATTTAGGGGAATCGCAAAATAATCTTAAACCTATTTCGTACCCCTATGTTTACACCGCACCTGTCAATACCGGTTCCCCTTCTGCGTTTGACCTCAACCGGGATGGCAAAGCGACCGGCCGGGGCAATGATGCTTGGGGCTTTGGTTGGTATCCAGGGCAGTACGGTATGGTGATCTTATCAAAGTACCCGATACTGAGAGAACAAATTCGCACTTTCCAACACTTCTTGTGGAAAGACATGCCGGGTCACCATGTCCCTTATGTACACGATGAAGAAGGCAAGCCAACGAATGAGCCATGGTACAGCGATGAGGCTATGGCGCAATACCCGCTGAGCTCAAAGTCTCACTGGGATGTCCCGGTTCAAATAGGTGGTAAAGTTGTACATGTTTTAGCTCAGCATCCAACCCCGCCAGCGTTTGACGGCCCAGAAAACCGCAATGGCATGAAGAACTACGACGAAATTCGTTTCGTGCGTGACTATCTGACCCCTGGCGCTGATAACTACATTTACGATGACCAAGGTCAGCGTGGTGGTATCGCTGCCAATGGCTCTTTTGTAGTACTGGGCGATCTCAACGCGCAAGCCGGTGCGAGCGGCGTGGATGGTGCTATGACTCAGTTATTAGAACATCCGCGTGTCAACGATGTGATGCCAATGAGTGAGGGCGGCGCAAATCACTCACCGGATATTGAGGGATCTAAATATCACACCGCCGCGTGGCGTAAACGGGTAGACTATGTACTGCCTTCTGACGACTTAATTGTGAAAGACGCGGGGATTTTTTGGCCGGTTCAGGGTGAACCAGGTTATGAATTGATGAAAAAACGGGATGCTTCTTCTGACCACCGTCTCGTTTGGCTCGATATCGAACTACCTGAGTGATCGAGGCATAGGCCAAGCACAACGGCTTGGCCTACAAACGCTCATCCAAGTCGCGCAACATGCGCTCGATAATTTCATACCTAAACGGCTTGCTGATAAAGCCCACCATTCCTATTGCGCGGGCTTTTTCTCTTAATTCGGAGTCATCGATAGCACTCACCATGAAGGTGGCGGGGATACTAGGCATCACCTGTTTGAGTTCGCTGTATAGCTCGAGTCCTGACATCTGTGGCATATTCTGATCGATTAACACGCAATCAACGGGCGTCTTTTTTAAAATATTCAATGCATAAACAGGATTCGTTTCTGCGATAACTTGTGGCACACCGATCATTTCAATGAGCTCTTTTAGCACCATTAAATTCGTGGTGTTATCATCGATAACCAGTGCACGCTTTAAACGTTTCATTTCTAATCACCTCATGGGAAACGATATAGTAAACGCACTTCCCTGTTCTAGAGGTTGATAACTGACCTCGCCTCCCATCAGGCGCATCAACTCACGACAAATGGCCAAACCGACTCCAGTTCCCTCCACCGACGTTTGTTCACGTCCAAATCGATTAAATGCTTCAAATAAACGAGCGCGATATAACGGCGGAATCCCCCAACCTTCGTCCTTAACAGTTATTGTGTACACCTCTTCTGTTTGGGCTTCAATCACTTTTACTTTCGAATGTTTAGGACTGTACTTAATCGCATTAGACAACAGGTTAGTGAGTACTTGTTTAAAACGTATCGGATCGGCTTTCAGTTCAATAGCGTTTGGCAATAGTTCGCATTGAACCTGTATTTTTGACGTTTCTAGCGTTTCGCTAAACCAGTCGATCGTCTCAGCAATCAAAAATTGTGGAACGACCTGCTCAATCGTTACTGTAAGTGACTTAGACTCTAGCTTCGACAGCGTTAATATATCATCAACCAAATGATTTAAATGCTCCGCTGCACTGATTAAACGTCTGATTGAATCTCTCTGCCCGACATCCGCTAACTTGAAGCGCAAAATATCTGCAATACCCAGTATGGTCGTCAATGGTGTTTTTATTTCATGCGTAATCGACGACAACAACTTTGATTTAGCACGGTTTGCCTCATTAGCAGCATCCTTGGCAGCCCTGAGGTTTTGCTCGATTGCCTTACGCTCACTAATATCGGTCAGGGTGCCGATAATCAGCGCTTGTCCCGATGCTTCGTCTTCGAGTACCTGGCCGCGACTTTGCACCCACACGTAGCTACCGTCCTTTCGTTGCAATCGGTAGTCAGCGCTCAATGGCCGTTTAGTACGCTGAGCATGCAGTCGTAATGCCTTGACCTTTTCACGGTCGTCGGGATGAATCCAGCTCGAATACTCATCAAGGTTAAACACTCGTTCTGGACGCTGAGATATCTCTTCGAAGTTATCAGTGACTTCGACTCGATTGTGTTCTATTGATTGTGTAATAAGCGACTCACCGCTGCTTTCTAGCGCAAATCTTAATCGCGCTTCATTCTTTCGCAAACTAAATAGGTTGCTGCGTAATTGCTCAGCGACTTGCGTAATTTGTAAAGCGAGCCGATTCAGTTCCGGCGCTTCGAGATCGGGAATCGTAAGTTCGAATTCCTGTCGACCGGTTTGTGCCAACGCATCGGATAACTTTTTCAGATTACGGTTTAATCGCTGGCTGAAGCGATATGTGCGACTTTTTACAAATTGAAAATACAGTAAGTAGAAAATCACGAGTCCTGCAAGCAGGATCAGACTGAGCAATTCAGTTTGCCGGTAAATGCTATTGGTACGTGCAAGTAGCTTTTCCTCTTCCACTAATACCAAAACCTGCCAATCCGTTTCTGCGACAGGGTGCCAGGCGGCAATATAAGACATCCCACCCAACGCAATAGCTTCTAAGCTGTCATGATCATGTTGCCAAAGCGACAAAAGATGTTCAGCGCCTTTAATATCTGACAAAGCGGCACTTTGGTAACCGATTTCATCTTGCTTTGCGTGTTTTACTGCAACGCTTTTAGGCACAGTAATATCAAGGCGCTGTTGCGCTCGTTCCGATAAGGCAAGAATCTTCCCCGACTGACTGGCGAGTACCACAAAGCCGTCCCACGGCACGCGCGTGTGAGTTAGATAGTTAACGAGCTTTTCGATGGTGACATCGGCGCCCGCGACTCCTACCAAAGAATCATCCTTATAGACCGGTGCAATCACCGATAACATCCAACCTTGTCCCGCAGGATCGAGGTAAACGGGTGTCCAAACAGGCTTGCGTTCGGGATTGTGTTTTTTATCAGCGAGATAGAAAAAATTAAACTTAGGAATGTTTACGTCGGCCGCGTATTGTGAACCAACATCGATAAACGGATAAATAACGTTAAGGCTATCGTGTGTATTAAAGTAGACCTGCTGTACCCAACTATCTTCAGTGACCATTTGCCGCATCACTGGAGTTAGTAGATGTAATTGTTCGATACGGTCGAGATTCTGTTGAGGCAATGGTGTCAGCGATGAATAGAAGGCAGCAATCCCATCTTTGCCCAGTGCCTCCTGCGTAAAGGACTGTCCGTTCGCTCCCTGCGTCCACGCTTCATGCCCTTGCCATGTGATCCGTGGGTCATCAAGCACCGCAGCTATCGATTCACGATAAAGAGCCAGTTGGTCCTGTACAGAGGCCAATTGAGCATCCACGACCGTTGCTTGGCGTTTGGCTATTTGCGTTGATTCAGATAAAGCCGTTTCGACGAGTTCTTGTTTGGTTTGCTGTGTTACCCATTGATTGGTCACTACATAAATAGTTATCAGCGCCAGCTCCACCATAATCATGGGTAGCAGCGCATAGCGCCTAAATGCCTGCCAAAGACTCTGACTTAACGAACGGTTTCGATCCATCTTATACCGCTTAACAAGTAACTACGAATAAGCGCTACTATGCCGACTTTTTGTTAGTTCGGCAATGGCATAAAAAAGCCCGCGAGTCGCGGGCTTCGATGACTGTGTTATTCCCACTCTATGGTGGCGGGCGGTTTGCCCGAAATATCGTAGGTGACTCGCGAAATACCGTCGACTTCGTTAATGATACGATTCGACACTTTTTCCAATAATTCGTACGGTAAATGTGCCCAACGTGCGGTCATGAAATCGATAGTTTCGACTGCGCGCAGTGAAACAACCCAATCATACTTGCGCTGATCGCCCATAACACCGACCGAGCGTACGGGTAAGAACACCGCAAATGCTTGGCTTACTTTGTGATACCAATCGGCTTTGTGCAACTCATCAATAAAGATCGCATCGGCGCGGCGCAATAAGTCACAGTACTCTTTCTTAATCTCGCCCAATACGCGCACACCCAGACCCGGCCCTGGGAACGGATGACGATAAAGCATGTTATAAGGCAGACCGAGTTCTAGACCAATTTTGCGTACTTCGTCTTTAAACAGCTCGCGCAATGGTTCAACTAAACCGAGTTTCATATCCTCGGGCAAGCCACCTACGTTGTGATGCGATTTAATGACGTGTGCTTTACCGGTTTTTGAACCTGCTGACTCAATGACATCGGGGTAGATGGTGCCTTGCGCCAGCCAGTCGACTTCGGTCAACTGAGACGCTTGCTCGTCGAAGATCTCAATAAAGGTATTACCGATAATTTTGCGTTTCTTCTCTGGATCCGCTTCGCCTTTCAGCGCGTCTAGGAAGCGTTGCTCCGCTGCGACGGGGATAATGTTTAACCCAAAGTGGTCACCAAACATTTCCATGACTTGATCGGCTTCATTTAAACGCAATAAGCCATTATCAACAAACACGCAGGTGAGCTGTGAGCCAATTGCACGGTGTAACAACATCGCTGTTACCGATGAATCGACGCCACCGCTTAAGCCCAAAATCACTTTATCGCTACCGACTTGCTCACGAATACGCTCGATCGCGTCTTCGATAATCTGTGCGGGCGTCCATTGTTTTTCGCAACCACAGATACCGCTGACAAAATGCTCGAGCATGCGCATGCCCTGACGCGTGTGGGTAACCTCTGGGTGGAACTGGACACCATAAAAACGACGTGATTCATCGGCCATGGCCGCATATGGGCAGTACGAAGTGGTTGCAACGGTGTGGAAACCCTCAGGAATGGCTTCGACTTTATCACCGTGGCTCATCCACACGTCCAACAATGGCTTGCCGTCTTCGCTGACCGCATCTTCGATCGCTTCAAATAAAGGGCTTTCTGTTACGAGCTCGATTTGGGCATAGCCAAATTCACGTTCGAGTGAGCCTTGCACTGAACCACCCAATTGATGCGCCATGGTTTGCATGCCATAGCACACGCCCAAGACAGGGACGCCCGCCTTAAATACATAGTCTGGCGCGCGCGGAGAACCGGCTTCGGTGACGCTTTCTGGTCCACCTGAAAGGATGATGCCTTTAGGGTCGAAGTCTTTAATGTCTTGCTCGTCGACATCCCATGCCCACAGCTCACAGTAAACGCCAATTTCACGGATACGGCGCGCAATTAGTTGGGTATATTGAGAACCGAAGTCTAAAATTAAAATTCGGTGGTCGTGGATATCTCTGCTCATTGTTGGGTCCCAGTAACAGATAAAACTAAAAGTAAAAGAGCCGCCTTAGCGGCGGCTCACAAATCGGTATTAAGAACTGCGGTAGTTTGGCGCTTCTTTGGTGATTTGCACATCGTGTACGTGTGACTCACCCATGCCAGCCGCAGTGACTTTGACAAACTGTGGCTTGGTGCGCATCTCTTCTAAGTTGGCGCAGCCGGTCAAGCCCATCGCTGAGCGTACGCCGCCCATCTGCTGATGAATAATCGCCGAAATAGGGCCTTTATAGGCAATCCGGCCTTCGATACCTTCAGGTACGAGCTTCTCAGCCTCGTTACTATTTTGAAAATAGCGATCCGATGAGCCGTTACGCTGGTTCATCGCGCCTAAGCTGCCCATGCCACGGTATGATTTGTAGTAACGACCTTGATACAGTTCGACTTCGCCTGGTGACTCTTCGGTACCGGCTAACATGCTACCCACCATCACACAGTGCGCGCCTGCTACTAAGGCTTTAGCAATATCGCCAGAGAAGCGAATCCCCCCGTCTGCAATAACGGGTACGCCAGTGCCTTTCAGCGCATCTGCCGCGTCGCTAATCGCAGTGATTTGTGGCACACCACAACCTGTGACGATGCGTGTCGTACAAATAGAACCTGGACCGATACCGACTTTGACTGCGTCTACGCCGGCATCCACCAAGGCTTTCGCACCTGCCGCCGTTGCCACGTTACCGGCAATGATTTGTAAGTTCGGATAGGCTTTCCGGGTTTCTTGGACACGTTTTAGCACACCCTCTGAATGACCGTGCGAGGTATCAATCAGCAGTACGTCAACGCCCGCTTCAACTAACAGCTTAATGCGCTCTTCGGTACCTGGACCTACACCAACCGCTGCACCTACGCGCAACGAGCCGAGTTCATCTTTACAGGCATTCGGTTTGTTTTCGGCTTTTTCAAAGTCTTTGAGGGTGATCATGCCTTTTAATTTGTAGGCATCATCGACCACGAGAATTTTTTCGATGCGGTGCTTATGCATTAACTGCAAGATTTCATCACTTTGCGCGGTCTCATGTACCGTAACTAGGCGTGATTTATCGCTCATCACTTCCTTTACCGGCTTAGAATCATCGTCCTCAAAACGTGTATCACGACCGGTCACGATACCGACCAAGTCGCCGTTCTTCTCGATTACAGGAAAGCCTTGGAAGCCGTGTTCGGCAGTCAATGCTTTGATCTCACCAATGGTGGTGTCGGGGTTCACGGTGACAGGATCATTGACCATGCCACTCTCGTACTTTTTCACTTTGCGTACGTGTGCTGCTTGATCTTCAGGTGTCATATTCTTGTGGATGAACCCTAGGCCGCCTTCTTGCGCCAGCGCGATAGCGAGTGGTGCTTCTGTGACGGTATCCATCGCTGCTGAAACCAACGGGATATTGAGCGTGATACCACGCGTTAATTGGGTTTTGAGATCCGCTTGATGCGGTAATACGTTTGAGTGCCCTGGGACAAGTAGGACGTCGTCGAAAGTAAGGGCTTCTTGGGCGATTCGCAGCATTTGCAACACTCCGTGACTGGATTCATGTTGCGTGTGGATTTTACTCGATAATGGTTATTTTAGCAACTTATTCTGAACACTTTCTAACGTTAAATTCACCACCTGCTACTTTAACACTGAGCTTTTGTTCTGCTTGCGTCTGCTCAGGTTGCGTAATCACATGCCCCTCTTCATCTCGCACAATAGCGTACCCTCTATCAAGAGTATTCAGTGGGCTCACTAAGTTTAATGCGTGCAGTAACGCCCGGTGGCGCTGGTGTTGTTGTTTGAGCCATGCTTCAGCCACTAACGGTATACGTTGCTGAATCTGCGAGAGCTTTTGTTGAGCGCGCGACAATTCACGTTGCGGGTGGACTTGCTGCAAGCGTTGGATAACATGCTGACGTCGCTGTTGCTGATTAACCAAGGTTCGCTGCTGGGCACGATACACACGCGCTAATAATTCATCTAAACGCTGGCTTTGTTGTTGCAGCTGTCGTTGCGGATGCTGCTGATTCAATCGAATTTGTAGTTGTTGTAGTAAACTGTGTTGACGCTCTATGCGGCGCTTTTGGCCCGTCGCCAAACGCTGTTGCAACTGCTGTAAACGATTGACTTGAGCGCTACGATCTTGGGTCACCTGCTCGGCGGCTGCCGAGGGTGTCGGCGCTCGCAAGTCGGCGATAAAATCACAAATTGTAAAATCAACCTCGTGGCCGACCGCACTGATAACAGGCATCGGGGCATCAAGTAACAAGCGCCCAACCTGCTCATCATTAAAACACCAAAGGTCTTCTAACGAGCCACCGCCACGGGTTACTATCAGCACATCAACTTCATTACGCTGAAACGCAGTGTGTAATGCGTTTTTTATTTGCGGTATTGCGGCGTCACCTTGCACGGCGGTCGGGTAAATAATGACCTCGACGCTCGGATCGCGGCGCTTCATCACCGCTAACACATCTTGAATAGCTGCACCTGTCGGCGACGTGATAACACCAACACGGCGGATGTGTTCCGGCAGTGGCCGCTTGCGTTCTTGCGCAAATAAGCCCTCGGCCGCAAGTTTTACTTTAAGCTGCTCGAACTGCTGCTGTAGCAAGCCGATACCGGCTTCTTCCATATGCTCAACAATGAGTTGGTAGTCGCCGCGCGGCTCGTACACCGTCACCCGACCACGCACCAATACTTGTAAGCCATTTTGCGGGCGTACTTTGGCGCGCTGATTATTACCACGGAACATGGCACAACGTATCTGGGCGCGTTCATCCTTTAAGGTGAGGTACCAATGACCCGAGTTTGGTGCGGCAAAGTTGGAGATTTCGCCCATCAACCATACGTGTCCAAAGCCCTGCTCTATTGCCTTGCGGATATCGCTGTTGAGTTGTGTGACGGTATATATCGACATGGGCAAATCATAGCACACCCGAAGTGCGTGCCACCACACCACATTTAGACGTCTAAACACCTTGACGGTTAAACGTAAATATTGCTAAATTAACCTCATCCATTAATCGGCGTTGAGGTCATCATGGTTTTTCCGGTAGGACGCTCCTTTTATACAGAAACACCTCATGGACGGGTGAAAGGCTTTCGTTTCGGCAATGTTGATGCGGAACCCGAAAATACAGTGATTGTGCAGGGCGGTATCAGCGCCAGTGGTCAGCTTTGGCGCTTAGACGGTCATGGGTGGTGGCAGTCGTTACACCCGCTATTTGCGCCGCACCCTGAGCTGCAAGTGATCAGTTTAGATTATCTCGGCGGTGTCGGTGGTTCTGATACGCCAGAAGAGCCTATCACTCTGTCGCAGCACGCTGAGGCTTATGCCAGCGTATTGCGTTCACTCGGTTTAACACAACCAGGTGCCTGGTTGGGTGGTTCGTTTGGCGGCGTACTTGGTTTGCAGTTGGTACAGGATGGGCTCATTAAACCCGATGCACTGGTCGTGATTGGCGCGGCCCATCAACCATCGGTGCAATCGGCTGCACTGCGCCTATTTCAGCAAGCGTTATTGCAACAAGCTGATTGTTCCCAACAAGGCGTCGTGTTGGCGCGGGCACTGGCCATGTTGACTTACCGCAGCGCAGATGAATTTGAGCAGCGCTTTAATGATGGCGATGAAGCCTTTAGCTATTTACTGGCGCAAGGTGAAAAGTTACTTAAGCGGCATGGCCAGCATGCGCAGAGCTTGTTTACCCATTTGACGCCTATTTTAAACGAGTACCGAATCGACCCATCGCGCGTTACGGTGCCGGTGCAACTGGTTGGCTTTGAGTCCGACATTATTGCGCCCCCGCGCTTGATGCATCAGTTAGAGGCGGCGTTACCTGATTGCCGTGGACTCGCCCTGATTGATACACCCTTTGGTCACGACGGCTTTATTAAGAACGTAGCCGACTACGCCGCTGTTGTGCGCCATTTTTTGCCCCAACTAGAGACGACACGGGGTGCTCAATCACCCCTGACCGAGGATATTTTATGAAAGACGAAACGTTAGCGATTCATCATGGTTATACCACCGACGCAACTACCAAGGCGGTTGCTACGCCGATTTATCAGTCGGTCGCTTTTGAGTTTGATAACGCCCAGCATGGGGCCGATCTATTTGATTTGACGGTGCCGGGTAATATTTATTCGCGCATTATGAATCCGACTCATGATGTGCTCGAGCAACGCGTTGCCGAGCTCGAACATGGCATCGCAGCACTCGCCGTTGCATCGGGGATGGCTGCGATTGAGTATGCGCTGATCACGCTCGCCAGTCAGGGCGATAATATTGTCACTACGCCGCAGCTCTATGGGGGCACCTATACCTTGTTCCGCCACATGCTGCCCTCGTTTGGCATCGAGGTACGCTTTGCTGAAAATGATACAGCAGAAGCGGTTGCTGCGCTCATTGATGACAACACCAAAGCCGTTTATTGTGAAACCATTGGCAACCCCGCGGGTAATGTAGCGGATTTAGAAGGACTCGCTGAGGTCGCTCATGCCCAAGGCGTACCGTTAGTGGTTGATAACACAGTGGCTTCACCGGTGCTCTGTAAACCCATCGATTTTGGCGCCGATATTGTCGTGCACTCGTTAACCAAGTATATCGGTGGCCACGGGACCTCGGTGGGCGGACTGATCGTGGACTCAGGTCGTTTTGACTGGGTTAAGCATAAAGACCGCTTCCCACAGTTTAGTCAGCCGGAGCCCGCGTATCATGGCATTGTCTATACCGAGGCATTTGAGTCTGCTGCTTTTATTGCGCGGGTCAGGACCGTTGCGCTGCGCAATACCGGTGCGGCGATTTCACCGTTTAATGCGTTTTTAATCCTGCAAGGGCTCGAAACGCTCCCGCTACGGATCGAGCGTCATTGCGAAAACGCACTGAAAGTGGCTGAGTATTTGCGTGAGCATCCGCAGGTTGATTGGGTTCGTTTTGCCGGCTTTGAGGATGATGCTTATTACCAACGGGTGCAAAAATACATTAATGGCGGTGTTCCTGCTTCGCTGCTGACCTTTGGTATCAAAGGTGGCTTTGAGGCGGGCGTGCGCTTTTACGACGCATTGGCGTTGTTCAAACGTTTGGTCAACATTGGTGATGCGAAAAGTTTAGCGTGTCATCCTGCCTCAACCACTCACCGCCAGCTCAATGAGCAAGAACAAGCGGCGGTTGGTGTGACACCTGAGGCGATACGCCTTTGTGTGGGTATCGAACACATTGATGATATCCTTGCGGATATCGAGCAAGCCTTACAGCAAGCATAAAAAAACGGGGCTGAGACCCCGTTTAGTCATCTTATTCTTTGTCTTCTTTTTTGATATGGACATCCATTTGTGGGAACGGAATACCAATACCTTCTTCATCTAACCGATCTTTAATCTTCTCGAGTAAGTCCCAGCGCGTTGGCCAGTGATCTTCGGTTTTAGTCCACGGACGCACATTAAAGTCCACTGACGAACTATTGAGTGCTGTAACGGTCACGACAGGCTCTGGATCTTGCAAGATGCGCTCGTCATTTTTGAGCACCTCCATTAATACTTTCTTGGTTTTTTGCAAGTTAGCGCTGTAACTGACACCGATCACCAAATCGATACGACGGATCGGTTCGCGGTTGTAGTTAGTAATAGCGCTGCCAATCACTTGTGAGTTCGGCAGATAGACCACTTTACGATCCGGTGTTTTTAAGATGGTCTGGAAGATATTAATTTCTTCAACCGTACCTGCTGTCCCTGCGGCTTCGACGTACTCACCCGAACGAATAGGACGGAACATGATTAATAATACGCCCGACGCGATGTTCGAGAGTGAACCTTGCAATGCTAAACCGATGGCAAGACCCGCGGCACCTAATATGGCAATAAACGATGTGGTTTCAACACCGATTTGATTCAATGCGACCATCAATGCGGCGATGAAAATCAGTGATTTAACAATGGCTGTTAAAAAGCTGATAACAGCATTGTCGACCTGACGTTTTTGCATCCCTTTGCGCATGATTGAGGCGAGGATTCGCGTCACTATTGAAGCGGCAAACAGAATAACAATCGCGACAATCACTTTGATCGAATATTCGATCAGCATGTCTTGGTTATTATTAATCCAATCAATTATAGCTTGCATCAAAATGTCCTTTTGTTGGCAACGATACGGATATATATAGCATCTGATTTCTTGAAGATGCGTTCAGATTAACGATTTATTTTGATCTCGGCAAGTTGGCAAACACTAAATTGAGAAACGATAACGTCCCTGATTGTCCGGTCGTCCTAAATAGCTCAACATTTTTGCCAGTCCTTCGGGCGTTCTGGGATTGGGTTGCACCGTACCATTCACACGTATTGAACTGGGGCTCACCGTACCCTCGAAATTAAGACCTAAACTGTTCTCTCCCGCCATCGACAGGGCTACTGCCCCGGCTTGTGCACAGCTTAGGCTAAGCGGAAAATCACCCAGCGGCTCCCAGCGGTGATTAACCAGTACGCGAATGTTCGAACCTGACGCGTTTCCTTTTAATGCACTACAAAGCTTGGCGCCCGACAGATCATTCAGTGCATAATTTTCTAATGCGATACGCCATTGTCCTTCTGTCTTTAGTGGCATATTAAAATTAACCAGTTGCATCAGCGGCGCCAACTCACCTGTCGCACGCAGTTGAGTCAATTCAATCGAACTCAATGACGCACTGCCTGATGCTTGCGCGGCCAGTGGATTATTTTTGCTCGGTACCGTCACTGAAAAGCCGAGTTGACCGGTAATCAGCTGACTCGGTGCCAGTGACCAGCTGACGTTATGAAAAGCGGTATGATTAACCACCGCATAACCAATCCGGCCTTGCCATAACGTGCCCGATACTTGCTCAACATAAATGCCGGCTGGCATTGGCAACCAATGCACCACTGCCGCCGGCATATAGGCAATCAGTGCAATGAGATAGACTGGAATTAACCACAACCACTTCTTCATGATTTCTCCGTTACCAACACTTGTCGCACACGTACTTTGCCGGGCTCGTCTAATCGCGCTAAATCGAGTGTTGTCACTTGCAATTGATAGGTCTGTTCAAGCGCATATAACCAGCTCATGGCTTGTTGATACGAGGTTTCATCGACACTGACGATGAGTCCATTGTTTTGCGGCTGCATCCGTGCAATTTGGATCTTATTGCTGGCAGCCGCTTCGTTGACGCGCTGCGACAACGACCCACTGACCTCGGATTGTGCTTGGGTTGCAGACAATGACTGATAGCGTGCCACTTGTTCACGCAGCCAGAGTAACTGTTGCTGTTGCCCCTCTAAGCGCCGTTCAGCTAATTGCTGGGCGCTATAGGTGGGTTGCCAGATGGCAAAGTAGATTATGGCAACGATGATAACAGCACCGAGCCCTTTCACGAGGTTTTGCTCACGTACCGCAAGTTGCGCCCAGCGCTGTTGCGCACTTTGTACTAGGGGCGTTTGCGTGAGTTTTTGTAGTAATGGTGTAAGACGACTCATGAACGACCTCCTTGATAGGCAATAGTCAAGGTGCCTGCGACACCGTCACCACGATTATTCAGCGCGCCCTGCTGCACCTCAAAACCGAGTTGTTGTGCTTGGTTCTGGAAGGCCTCGAATTGTGAGAAGTTTTGTGCCACTGCTTGCATCCGCAGTGCGCCATCTTGATAACGCAGCAACTCAAGGCTCAGTTGTGGTTGTTGTAAAAACGCCGGCGCCAACTGGTCCAGCATCGCTAATGCCGATGGCATGGCTTGATCATCGATACCTAAGGATTGTAATTGCTGACGCATCTGCGCGCGTAGATTAACGATGCGTGTTTGATTCGGAAACGTCTCTTTGTATAACGTTTCGGCTTGCTGCTGTAGCTGCTCTGCTTGGTGATTTAAATAGGCTGTTTTGACCCAGCTACTCGCCAGCGTCACTGCCAGAGCGATACCTGCCGCCCACGCCAGCGGCTGCCAACGTATTTCAAGGGTTCGTTTGGCTCGCTTGGGTGCATACCGTTGACCGCGAATATCAAGACTGACCCGCTGGTTGGCAAACGCCACCATCGGCAGTTCACTGTTGGCAAATTCGAGCGCTAGCGCACTGCCGTTGAGCGCGATATCGGAATAAGCGACCACTTGGTTGGTTTGTGGGTACTCACGCTGTTTTAACCCGACCACGGTGTCCGCCAATGTTTGTTCAACGGCCAAACCATCCCAACGTCCCATACGAATGAGCACGTCGTCAGCAATTTGCACACCTGTCCACTGTTGTTCGCTCTCTGGTTCTGGCAGCATCAGGTAGTCAACCGCCCACTCATCGGCTTCAAGATGTGCTGCGGCCAACCATTGCTGCCACTGCTGCATTTCACTATGACGGACAACCGCGACGGGGATCTGGCCTTCTTTAATGCCGTTTTCCGCCCAAGCAAAATGCAGGCTATCAATGTCATCTGCCAGTTCATCTTCCAACGCGTAAGGGATTAGCTTATCGAGGTGACGTTTGCCACTGTTAGGAATGGTGACTTTACGCATCGAAATCGCTTGCCCCGGACACAACAGGGTCACCTGACAGCGCTTTGCCTGCTCGGTCAGCTGCGTCAGTTCAGCTGGATCATTGAGCTCACCACTAGCAATCACTTCGGCACCTGAGGGCTGCCAAATCAGCCAGCTTATTCGTGGCTCGGCATCGGAGGCCGGTAACCTGATGAGTAAGCGTTCTTGCATATCAATCTTCTCCCATGGCTCGGTACACAACACGCGCTTGACCTGCTGTCACATGTAGCACTGAGCGAGCGGTGGTCTCTAACGACCCCCATTGTATATAAGCTTGTAGTAAAAAGTACTCACTGCTAACAGCGAGTTCATCGAGCGAGCCGGTTTCACTGTCCTGCGCCCCCGTAAGTAAACTATCTTGCAGCAATTCTTCGCGGCTTTCATAGCCCTGTTCAGGACGTGCTTGGATCAATTGTTTGGCACCATCCAAGGTTAGCTTACCTTGAGTCGCCGCCACCAGCAAAACCGCGCGCTCTTCATCGAGCGTGTTGACGTTAATACGTAACTCTGCGTTACCGGGAATAGCACATACGTAGGGCTTAATACGTTGCACGACTTCAGCCGTAAAACCTTTAATCATACGCAGCTCACTGACATCAAATAACAACCCATTGGCGGTTTGATAAGGGTGTGGTAACGCTTCGTAATCGGGATCTTCGGCACCACTTTGCGACAGTTCACTGTCGCTGTCGAGCCAGTCGGTCAGTGCGCCTGCCAAACTCTCGGCTTGGAAGGCATCAAGCTCTAGGCTCACGAGTAGTTGTTGAAACTGCTTGCGGCGTTTTTCAAGGCTGAGGCCTTGCTGCTCAGTGCCAGCTAAACTGTTGAGGTTGAAACAACTACGCAAATCCTTTACTTGCGCAGCTATCTGTCCGCCTTCCACCGGGAACGGCCCGGCGCGTTGTGCCCAGTTCTGATTGGCATGAACGATGCCGTCATCACGTTCGATTTCCTGTTGCAGCACTTCCTTGAGAACGGCTTCGCCGCTTAGCCACATCCAATAGCTTTGTTCTGATTGTTCAAAGCTGGCCGTGCGCGTCACTTGGCGTTGTAACTGAGTACCCAAGTTCGTTGCAATGACAGCGATGATAGCCATCACCAACAACACGGTAATAAGAGCGACACCTTGCTGCTTACGCATTGTTGTCACCCTCTTTCTTGACCGTTTGTGCAGGCTCAACACCGGTTAAAAAGCGCCGTCTAATTTCGCCGTAGTCTTCACTGTTAATCGTTAACTCGATGGCGGCCGGGAAGTCATCCGGTGTTTCCCAGCTAGTGCGCCAGCCGGCCTCAATGCCTTGATTCGATTGCGACTGTTGAGACGAACGATAAAAGCGTACTTGAAAGGACTTTACCCCCTCCAGCAGATCTTGCACCACAGGCTCACCACTGCGGTCGTTCACATACGGGTAGGTCATACGCTGTAAAACATTATCTTGCACGCGATAGACCACCGGCTGAAGTTCACTGCGTGGCAACATTAAGCCAGGGTTATCGTAACCGCTGCGCACAAATCCTAAGACGCCACTTTGTGATTCAATAATGCGTTCGTCGTTAGTAATCAGCTGTTGTGCGACTTCTAAACCATTGGGACGCGTCGGCTTAGGCACCGCTTGGCGCATGTCTTGTTGGATAAGCAGCCAAGTGAATTGCAGTTGTTCGATACGTTCGGAGGATTCTTCCGACAAGCTTTTGGTACGCGACATTTGGTCAAGCACCGTGTAACTTGCGAGCCCTATCAAGGTAAAAATAACCATGGTGACCATGATCTCAACTAAGGTGAAACCGCGTTCAGAGCGCATTATCGCCTCCGTCGGTATCGGCTAATTGAGGTTTACGAATATATTGGGTCAGTCGCGCCCATTGGTAATCCTGCTCCCCCTGTGTGACTTCAATAGTCACCGCCACCACATTGGGTGTGACCGTTTCAACCACTTGTTGCCGCCATTGCCACTCAACGCCGCCTTGGCGTTCACTACCGCGCTGATTATCTTTAATCGGCCAAGTGGTTGTTAGATTCAGCTCGGTCAGCCGATTAGCCGCTACGTACTGGGCAAAGGTGCGCTGTTGTATGGTGCTTAAACTATTAAGGTGACCGCTTGCAGCCGACACAGCCGCCAGTGCCGCCATCGCAAAGATGGCGATGGCAACCATGACCTCGATTAATGTAAAACCACGATTATTGCGTTTCATCACTATCTGCTATGCGAGTGGTCCAAGCGCTATCAGCAATTAACCAGTAGCTCGGTTCGGTATCAAAGGGCGCGGCAAACTGAATCGAAAATTGTGTCAACTCACCTGTCGGCAGTATCAGTAACTGAGGCATCGGCTGATCTTCGTCGTCATTATCATCAGACGGCGAAAACAGGGTGTTTTCTAACTGCTTTTCTTGCGCAATAAAGGGCGGTTCATCGATGCGCCACTCGAGACTGAGGTTATCTTGGTAATCCTGAGCGGCTAAGCCCTTTTCATTGACCGCTTGCCAACGCCAGCCCTCTTCGGTTTGCTGCCACCTTAAAAACTCATACCCTTCGGTGTTAAGTAACAACCCGAGCGGACGTTGCTCTATCATGGCGCGTTCACGCGCCCACTGGAGCTGGGCTTCCAGTGTGGCGGCGGCGGTTTGTGGCGTGGTTTCATCGCGGGTCATGCTCGGCACAGTAAATACCACCGATGCAGCAATCAAACCCACGATCGCCATCACCACGAGAATCTCAACAAGGGTAAACCCTGATGGCTTGCACGCCGATGAGCGCATTACTTAGTTGGATTCATTGTCTTGTCCGATCATCCAGTTACCAAAATCATCATCAGTGCCTGGCTGTTGATCGGGACCGGGTGAAAAAATATCGATATCGTCGTACTCACCGGGGTTAAGTAACATATAGTCATTACCATACGGGTCTTGCGGCAGACGTTGAATATAGCCGCCATTGCGGTAGTTGCGTGGCTGCGGATCAACATTAGGCCGCTCCACCAAGGCTTCTAAACCTTGTTCTGTGGTTGGAAACATGCCGTTATCTAAGTGATATTGCGCTAACGCGTTCTCAAGCGAGACTAAGTCTGCTGTCACTTTCTGTTTATTCGCCTGCTCTTGGCTGCCCAACACATTGGGTAGAATCATGGTAGCGAGAATACCGATGATGGCGATAACCACCATAATTTCGACCAATGAAAAACCTTGATTTTTACGCATCATATTTAAAACCCTATACTCTGGTTCAACTGCAAAATTGGCTGAATAATTGACAATACAATAAAGAATACAATCCCGGCCATCGAAACGATAAGCACCGGCTCAAAGACTTTGAGTGATATTTGCACCAATGATTCAAATTCTCTGTCTTGGTTATCTGCGGTGCGTCGCAACATTTGCTGTAACTCACCGGATTTCTCACCTGCGGCGATCATGTGGAGCATCATTGGTGGAAACAAACCGGTTTCTTGCAATGCCGCACGCAGTGATGCCCCCTCACGTACCCGCGTTGCCGCTTCGTCGACGGCTTCTCTGATCGCACGGTTACCAATCACCGTGGCTGTGATTTTAAGTCCATCGAGTAACGGCACTGCCGATGACGTAAGTATACTCAAGGTACGCGCGAAACGTGCAGTACTGACGCCCCGAATCACTCGACCTAGCAACGGCAATTTTAACAGCCGTTTATGGTATTTAAGCTCATGTTCAGGCTTCTTTAACCATTGCTTAAAGGCAAACACCAACACCACAATTCCGGCTAAGATAAACAAGCCCCAGTTCTGCAAAAACTCCGATAAACCAATCATAAATTGAGTGGTGGGTGGTAACGTCTGTCCGAGGGTAGAAAAGTTGTGCACGATTTGCGGCACAATAGACACTAGCAGAAAGATCACAATACTGATCGCCACTAATGTCAGCATCACTGGATACACCAAGGCTTGCGTCAACTGGCTCTTCATATGCTGGCGTTGTTCGGTGTAATCGGCTAACTCATCCAGAACTTGGTCCAAGTGACCTGACTTTTCACCCGCGGCAACCATCGCTGTATAAAGCGAATCAAACACTCCGGGATATTCCGCCATCGCCTCAGCCAGACCATAGCCTTCTACCACTTTACTGCGCACCGCCATGAGTAGTTGTTTCATGCGTGGCTTTTCACTTTGGTCTGCCACGGCGAGCAAACACTGCTCAATGGGTAGAGCCGAGTTGACCAAAGTGGATAGCTGGCGAGTAATCAGCGCTAAATCTTGTGCTTTGACACGGCGTACACGACGCCAACGACTTTGCTGTTGACCTTTCTTGTGTTCTTGTTCGGCAGCGGGCATAACATCCATAGGGATGAGCCCTTGATCGCGTAATTGCTGACGCACCTGGCGAATGGTGTCTGCTTCGATGATGCCTTTCTTCTTACGCCCATCTGCCGCCAGCGCATGATACTCAAAAGCCGCCACAGATTACTCCTCGCGCGTCACGCGCAAAACTTCCTCAAGGGTGGTTACGCCATGGCGTACTTTCGCCAAACCATCGCTGCGAATGCTCGGGGTATGCTTACGCACATAGCGTTCAATGGATTGCTCGCCGTGACCGTTATGGATGAGCTCACGTACTTGCTCATCCACTTCGATGAGTTCATGTATGCCCGTACGGCCACGATAACCGGTCTGATTACACTTTTCGCAACCTTGTGCACGGTAAATCGTCAACGCTGAATCAGTCACACCGAGTAGCGCCCGCTCTTTTTCATCGGCCTGATGCGGTTGCTTACAGTCTGGGCACAAGGTCCTTACTAAGCGCTGTGACAACACCGCGAGTAGGCTTGAGGACAACAAGAATGGCTCTACGCCCATATCTTCCAAGCGGGTTATCGCGCCCGCTGCGGTATTAGTATGCAGCGTCGACAAAACCAAGTGACCGGTTAATGAAGCCTGTACAGCAATTTGTGCGGTTTCGATATCGCGGATCTCACCGACCATGACAACATCGGGATCCTGACGCAAAATCGCGCGTAAGCCTCGTGCAAAGGTCATATCGACACGCGGATTAACTTGCGTCTGCCCGATACCATCAATTGCGTATTCTATCGGGTCTTCGACTGTCAAAATGTTGCGGTCTTTCGAGTTAATTTCGGTCAGTCCGGCATAGAGCGTGGTCGACTTACCCGAGCCGGTAGGACCGGTAACCAAGATAATACCGTGAGGTTTATGGATCAGCTCGGCGAATACTTCGCGGTTAGCTTCTGTCATACCGAGTTGCTCGAGATTAAGACGGGCATTGTTTTTATCTAACAAACGCAGCACCACGCGCTCACCGTGATTCGATGGCATAGTCGAAACCCGCACATCGACTGCGCGTCCGGCAATCAGTAAAGAGATACGACCGTCTTGTGGCACTCGCTTCTCGGCAATATCCAGCTGCGCCATAACTTTAATACGCGAAACCAACAATGAAGACAGCTTGCGATTAGGTGTCAGCACCTCACGCAGAACGCCATCGATACGAAAGCGAATGGTTAACTGCTTCTCGTAGGTTTCGATGTGAATATCTGATGCACCTTCTTTAATCGCCTCGCTCAACATCGCGTTGATCAGTTTGATAATAGGCGCGTCATCTTCACTCTCTAATAAATCTTCGGTTTGCGGCAGCTCATCCGCTAATGAGAATAAATCGGACTCATTGCCGATATCTTCCATCAGTTGTTTCGCCTCGGATGAGTCGCGCTGATAGGCTTGGGTCAACAAACGCTCAAATGCTTCGGTATCGTGCCGTTGTAAGGTAAATACCTCGCCTAAACGACGCCGTACCTCAAGTAGCGTCTCTGCTGACGCGCCGTCGCGATGATGCACGACGGGCGGCTCGCCATCTTCAACCACAACACCAAAACGCTTAGCAAAGCTAAAAGGTAAGCGCTTTGTGGCAATATTGCTGGCATCAGTCATCTTGCTGCTCTTTTAACTCTTCTTTAATCGCGCCCTTTTCGTTGAGGTACTCCTCAAAGCTCGGCGGCAAGGTTAAATCGCTGTTCCAGTCGTTCATCACTGGTGTTTCTTTATCAGGCATCAGTGCCACACCACGAGACCGACGATCGAGTTGTAGTGCTCGCATGTAGTTGTATTTTTGCTTACTGATATCAGAGAGCTTACTACCGTTACGAACGATAGTTGGCCGGATAAATACCATCAAGTTGCGCTTTTGTGTGGATGTTGAGGTTGAACTGAACAACCGACCGATAAAGGGAATATCGCCAAGTAATGGAATCTTCGATACCGATTCTTGGACATCCTCATCTATCAAACCGCCTAGAACGATAGTTTCGCCGTCCTCAGCCATCACGGTGGTCTTTAACTCGCGTTTGTTCACGATAACATCGACCGATGTTGCGCCACTTAGACTCGAGACTTCTTGTTCTATTACCATTTGTACGGCATTACCCTCGTTAATTTGCGGGGTGACCTTGAGCTTAATACCGATTTCTTGGCGATCCACTGTTTGGAATGGGCTTTGGTTATCATTGCCGAGTGTGGAGCCTGTGATCGTTGGTACTTCCTGACCGACGAGAAAACTGGCTTCTTCGTTATCAACTGTAACAATACTTGGCGTGGCTAGAATATTAGAGTTGGTATCTTGTGAGACAGCTTGAACAACCGCCGCCCAATCATTTTGGATTGTTCCAAACATCATTCCGTTTACGTTGCCAAGCAAGTTCGCTAGAAGCTCTAAATTGCCACGCTCTTCGGGATTGGTCGTTGTCACTGTTTGACCATTATCGTTGACGGTAGTCACCGATGTACCCTCGCGCGGGCGAGCCTGGTAAGCTGCTGCGGCTAAACTACCGATCGGAACTTGGTTACCCGTATTGTATTGAACTAAGCCGCCATTTTCACTGATCCATTGGATACCAAAATCGACATTATCGCCTTCTAATACCTCAACGATAATCGCCTCGACTTGCACTTGCGCTCGACGAATATCGAGATCACGGATTACGTTCTCAAGCGCTGCTAACATGTCGGGTTCAGCGGTTATTACCACCGTGTTAGTGGATTCATGCGCACTGATACTGATGCTGTTATCAGCACGGTTTCGTACTGAATTCTGGCCCGTTTGTTTCGCTTCTTCCGCTTTGATCGACTGACTGACGTTTTGTAATACTTCGACCATTTCTTCGGCGCGCGCATACTTGAGGTAGTAAACGCGGGTGTTACCTTCAGTTTTAAGGTCTTGGTCGAGTTGCTTTATCAATTTAACAACCCGAGAACGTGCGCGCGGCTCACCGCTGACAATAACGCTGTTACTGCGTTCATCGGCGACAATTTTCGGAATCAATAATGCAGGTGTGCCATCGGCATTCGCTTTTTCAAATAAATTTTGCGCAATCCCTACCAGTTCACGTGCCGAAGCATACTGCAGTTCCACGATGTCGACATCCTGGTCACCGGCTTTATCAACACGTTCGATAATTTGCACCAAACGAGAAATCGTCTCGGCACGACCTGTCATCATGATGACATTGGAGGGGTCATAGCTTACCACCATACCGCCGCCCGTTTGATCGTTTAGCTGACGTAATAACGGTGCCAACTCACGCACTGAGACGTTTTCTACCGGCACCACGCGAGTGATCATGGTGTCGCCTTGTTCGTTTTGGTCACCTGCGACTACCGGTAAAGGCGCGTGTTGAGCGTCTTTATCACGGATGACTTTAATCACACCGGAGTCCATTTGCACTGCGGCAAAGCCATAGACTTCTAAGACGTTCAAAAAGAATTGGTAGTACTGTTCTTGATTCATCACGTCGTAGCTACGCACATCAATGGTGCCACGTACATTGGGATCGATGATGATAGTTTTGCCCAGGTTACGTCCGACAACTTGGATAAACTCGGTAATATCCGTATTTTTAAAACTAGCGGCGTACTCTTGCGCAATTGACGGCGCGGGCATTGTCATTGATACCGACCCAATAGCGATAGCCAGCGCGCTCAACCATGTTTTTGGACCAAAACGGGTAACTGTCATAATTATTATTCCTGCTGGTTAGGAAGCTGCAGACTCAGCTCGATACGCTCGCCGTTACGTAGCACCGTCACATTTGCTTCGGTTGCGTCCTGTAATTGGCTGCTCAACTCTGAGGCTTGTTGCATATCGGTCAAGTCATAACCGTTGATTGCGACGGCTAAATCGCCTTCCTGAAAGCCTGCTTGATAAAATATATCGGCCTGATTACCAGGCGAAAGGCGGTAGCCTTGTAAGCTACCTTGCTCTAAAACGGGTGTGATAGAAACGTAGTCTAATAGTTGACCCGGATCTTGTTTAACTCGTTGCAATGCGTTCGCGGTCTCTTTCGGTTCATTAGCGTCAGTTTTACCACTACTTTCGACAACTAACGATAATGCTGGACGGTCTTCACCAATGTCCTCTAATTGCAATGTTTCTAAACGCCCACCGTTATCGAGAATGACACGATCGGCAAGGATTTGTTCCACACTGACACGGCTTCGCCCTATCGTATCACCGACAATGTAGGTCGATTGCTTACCCGCCTGCTCAATAATAGCCGCTGACCGCTCGGGTCGCGAACTGGCAGAGACTCCGACCAAACGCACGTTCAATGACGTTTTAGGTGCGTTTGCATAATCATTACCACGCGTTTGGGTACCGGCCTGCTGACGGCCAAAAATAGGCAATTGCTGTAACTGAGCGAGATCGACACTTTGGTTGTCGCGACTTTGTGAACGCACGTCTACGTCTGGACGTTGCTGAGTCTCTGGCGTGGGCGTAACAAACCACCACGTTGCTTGCGCAGCAACAATGACGACCCATATCCACAAAAGCACCGTTACTAAGGTGATCGAGCGGGATATCCACTGACTCGCGTTCTGGGTTGATGGCGTTAGGCTTATCAATTTAATTCACTTTTATCGTTGTTGTTTTACCGAAGCAATGCACTACATCCGTATAGGAATTTGATACAATATACGCAACTTGATGGCTAGCGCTAGTCTCGCATCGTCGAATTATAGTAATTTGATGTTTTGGCATTGTAGCGTAGGCACGAGTAGTCAACAATCGATTAACACTAATTTTATAATATTTTCGTGACGATTTTATGACACAAGACAGTGGTGTAAGGCTCGACAAATGGCTCTGGGCAGCGCGCTTTTATAAAACGCGGGCGCTTGCACGTCAGATGGTTCAATCTGGCAAAGTACACGTTGCAGGTAAACGCAGTAAGCCCTCTAAGCTCGTGCAGATAGGTGATCGAATTACCTTACGACAAGGCTTTGACAGCAAAGAGGTCGAAGTATTGGGGCTGAGCGAGCAACGACGGGGAGCGCCTGAAGCACAATCACTTTACCAAGAGTCTGAAGCGAGTATAGAGAAACGCGAGCAGAATGCTGAGGCGCGTAAGTTGAATGCGCTTTACAACCCACATCCCGACAAACGTCCGGATAAGAAACAACGCCGGCAACTGATTAAAATGAAAGATGGTGGTAATACATGACAACCCAGCTTGACTATCCAACCGATCAACTCGCGCGCTACAGCTTTGCAGAGCAAGATGTACGCGGCGAGATGGTGCAATTGACCAGTAGTTACCAAAGCTTAATTAAAGGACATCAGTATCATCCGGCGGTACAACAGTTGCTTGGTGAAATGATGGCGGCCGTTTCGTTGCTGACTGCGACACTCAAGTTTGAAGGCCATATTGCGGTGCAACTGCAAGGCGATGGACCGGTTAATTTTGTCGCTGTTAATGGTAACCATGCATTAGAACTACGCGGTATTGCTCGGGTGCGCGCTGATATTGGCGAAACTGATTTACGCAGCCTGATTGGCCGCGGGCAACTGATTATTACCTTGACTCCGCAAGATGGCGAGCGCTATCAGGGCGTTGTCAGTGCCGACGCCGATTCACTCGCAGAGGTTATTCAAGACTACTTCGAACAGTCTGAACAGTTGTCGACCCGCGTTTGGCTATTCGCCGATGGCGAGCATGCTGCAGGTATGTTTTTACAACGCATGCCTGCCTCAGGGAAAGACATGGTTGGCTTTGAGCACTTGGCGACCTTGACCGAGACCGTGACCGCACAAGAATTGTTTACACTTCCGGCTGAACAACTGCTGCATCGTCTGTATCACGAAGAAACCGTACATATGTATCCATCGCAACCGGTTAGCTTTGTATGTGGCTGTTCGAAAGAGCGCACATTAGAGGCATTGGCGTCAGTCCCTGTTGACGAGCTTAAACAGATCCTTGAGCAGGATGGCGAGATTGTCATGACCTGCGACTACTGTCTGACGGAATATGTCTTTAAAGACGAAGACTTTGCGTAGCCGCGCGGCTACGTATGGACAAAAAAAGAGGTCCTGAGGACCTCTTTTTGTGCTATTTGCTCTTCTTAACAAACTTCATCAATCGACGCCGTTTGCGTTGCTGCGATAGCGTCAGGTTGTTCTTCTTACCGGCATACGGGTTTTTCGGCTCTCGGAACTCAACTTTAATCGGTGTTCCCATGACCCCAAGCGCCTTACGGAAATAGTTCGTTAAATAGCGCTGATAAGAACCTGGCAAGCGAGTAACCTGATTACCGTGGATCACGATACGCGGTGGGTTATAACCCCCAGCATGCGCATATTTCAGTTTCACTCGACGCCCCCCAACCAATGGCGGCTGGTGCTCTTCTTGTGCCATCTCCATAATCTTGGTCAACTTAGAAGTCGACACGCGTTGCGTCGCACTCTTATAAGCTTCTTCAACGGACTCAAATAAGTGACCAACGCCCGTACCATGAAGCGCTGAGATAAAGTGCAGACGAGCGAAGTCGACAAAGCCTAGGCGACGATCGAGTTCCCGTTTAATTTCATCCTTATGGTCTTGCTGCAAACCATCCCATTTATTGACAGCGATCACGATGGAACGACCGGCGTTCAGCGCAAAACCAATCAGATTCAGATCTTGGTCGCTGATGGTTTCCCGTGCATCAATAACCGCTAAAACTACGTTGGCATCTTCGATTGCCTGCAGGGTCTTAACCACTGAGTATTTTTCAATCGCTTCATCAATACGCCCCCGACGCCGCACACCTGCAGTATCGATCAAGACATATTCCCGTCCATCGCGCTCCATGGGGATGTAGACTGAATCACGCGTCGTGCCAGGCATATCAAACACCACCACTCTATCTTCACCAAGAATACGGTTAGTGAGTGTTGACTTACCTACATTTGGCCGCCCAACAATAGCAAGCTTTAACGGTAACGCATCGTAATCAATTTCGTCGTGCTCCAGATCTTCGCTATCCGGTTCATCCGGCACGATAACGTCTGGGTAGTCGTCGGCTAACGGCTTAAAGCATGAATCCAACAAATGTTCAACACCGCGCCCGTGCGCCGCCGCGATGCCATAGAGGTTACCTAGTGCCAGCGAATAAAAGTCTGCCATTGCAGAATCCGCATCGATTCCATCAATCTTGTTAGCAACTAAGTAAACTTTTTTCTTTTGTTTACGCAGATGAGTCGCGATCGCTTGATCACCTACGGTGACGCCGTCGCGTGCATCGACCAAAAACAAGACAACATCAGCCTCTTCAATCGCTTGCAGCGATTGTTTAGCCATCACCTCGTCAATACCCTCTTCATCACCGTGAATACCGCCGGTATCGACAACTATGAACTGATAACCGTCGTAATTGGCTTGGCCATACTTACGATCACGGGTCAAGCCCGGGAAGTCTGCTACCAGCGCATCCCGAGTTCGAGTTAAACGATTAAATAATGTAGATTTGCCTACATTGGGTCGACCTACTAAGGCCACGACAGGTAACATGTATAGCGATTTCCTAATTTACCTCGATAGCGTATAAGTCGCCATCGCGGGTTTGTACGTAAAGAGTGTTGCCGTCGGATACTGGCTGCGCGTAAATTCCATCTCCGCCCAATTCCATACGACCAACTATTTCTCCCGAGTTTGCCGAGAGTATGTGGAGGTAACCCTCAAAGTCACCGAGAGCTAAATAATTACCTACTTTCTTAGGTCCGGTGAGTGCTCTTCCAAACAGCTCGTTATTGCTCCACTGCTCAATACCACCTTGAATATCCAGCCCAAACACGTGACTATCCGCATCGGTTAAATAGATGCTACCCGTGTCGACTAAGAGATTTTCATAAGAACTGTAATCACGCTTCCAACGCACTTCACCCGAACGCAGCTCTAGCGCAACGAGTTCGCCGTTATAAGCGATCATATAAATCACACCGCCCACGACCACTGGGTTGGCATCAATATCTGCTAACGACTCTAGCTCAGTGGCACCGGTCGGCTCGCCCACCGTTTGCGTCCAAGCTTGCTGACCGCTAGTGCCAATTAAGACCGAAGCTTTGCCTGATGCATCACCTAAAATCACACCACCGCTTACGATCGTTGGTGCCGAAGCGCCGCGTAAAGTTAGGGTGGGTGTCTGATATTCGAAAGTCCAGTTCTGTTCACCGGTGTCAGCCGAGAGGCTAATCACTTTGCCGCCGGTTGTGTGCACCACAACCATACCATCACCCACGGCTGGGTCAGATGTGACCTCATTGCCCACTTCAGCATGCCAAACAAGTTTGCCTGTTTCGGTATCTAGTGCGACAACATCACCGTTTTCGGTGCCCAAAAACAACTTATTATATTGAGCGACTAAGCCACCGGCGATACGAGCCGGGAAGGGTGAAGCAAACAAGCCTCCAAACCAGCTATCGTCTGAACCTTCGTTAATTTCTATCAGGCTATGTAAATTAACTTGCCACAGGGTTTCACCGGTTTCTTTATCAAACGCTTTAACAAGGCCCTGTCTATCGGCGGCAAATACCTTGCCATAGGCTACCGTTGGGTTGAGCCGTGAAAAATAATCGCCGATGCCATCGCCGACCGAACGTTCCCACTTGATCCGTGTATCGACCTGTTGGCTGACTGGTTGTAACGGAGCGACTTTGATTTCTTCGTCGTCATCACCGAAAAGAGAACACGCCGACAATGAAAGCCCTGCTAAGGCAATCAGGCTGGTACGAAATAAAGATTTCATCGCTGTTTTAGACTGCATTATGACTTCGCCAAGCTGTTGAGTTTGAGTTCTACCGCTGGAGACAGAGTCGAACCGTCGCTGTTGAGTGCTTTTTCATAAGCTTCACGTGCTTTTGCCGTATCGCCTTGAGCAACGTATACATCGCCCTTAATTTCGTTAGCGAATGCCAAATACGCTTTTGGTAGTTCAACGTTAAGAACATCGAGCGCAGGCTGATATTGCGCTTGTGCTGCCAACACACGCGCCAGACGAACACGCGCAATCGCTGCTAGATTATCATCAGCACCACCATCAATCACGGATTGGAACGATGTGACCGCTGTTGCTAAATCACCTTCATCCGCGGCAAAACGACCGAGCTGCAACGCTGCTAGATAACCGTATTGCGAATTTTGATGCGATTTAATGAAGTTTTGTGCATTACTTATCGCACCTTCTTCACCCGCATTAAGCTGGCTCACGACCGCTTCGTAGCCGCGTGATGCGGTGTTTTGCGCTTCGATGGTCGCTTTATCATAATAGCGCCAACCAAAGAACAAGCCTAAGCCAATGATCGCACCTGCGATGATGCCTTTACCGTGTTCGGCCCAAAACTCTTTAATTCGTTCTACTTGTTGTTCTTCTGTTTGATCCACAGGACACCCCTATTCTTGTGTCAATGGTTTGAGCGCAACGACCAGTTCGCCCCAACCAAGTGTTTGTTGGTCATCAGTCGTCCGCAAGGGTTTGACCGTTAACTGATTATTTTCTAATTCATTCTCGCCTAAAATCAGCGCCACTTCAGCGCCGGATTTATCGGCTTTCTTAATTTGCTTTTTCATTGCACCGCCGCCGCTGTGCACCACGATGCGCAGGTCCGGTAGTTCATTTCTCAGCTTTTCGGCAACAGCTTGGGCGTTAAGTTCCGCAGCTTCACCTAAAGGCATTAAATAGGCATCAACGGCACGTCGCGGTGCAAGTTTCTCTTGTTCTTGGAGCAGCAGAACTAAACGTTCCATGCCCATGGCAAAGCCAACAGCCGGTGTTGCCTTACCACCTAATTGCTCAACCAGGCCATCGTAACGGCCACCCGCACACACGGTACCTTGCGCGCCTAAAGCGGTAGTGACCCATTCGAACACGGTGCGGTTATAGTAATCAAGACCACGCACAAGACGTTCGTTGAATACATAGGGAATCCCTGCTGCATCGAGGCGAGCTTTTAACTCATCAAAATGTTGCTTGGATTCTTCGTCCCAGTAGTCCGATAACTTAGGTGCCTGTTCTAACAGTTGCTGCGTATTGCCATCTTTCGAATCCAAAATACGTAGCGGGTTAGTGTCGAGTCGGCGTTGACTGTCTTCGTCTAATTCGCTCTTATATTGCTCTAAATAGCCACGCAGCGCATCACGATAGCGTGCCCGCGCTTCATTTGAACCAAGCGAGTTAAGTTGCAACTCAACTTGATCGGCCATACCCAGAGCTTTCCAAAGTCGAGCTGATAAGAGAATCACTTCAGCATCGGCATCGGCACCTTCAAGGCCAAAAGTTTCAATACCAAATTGATGAAATTGGCGATAACGCCCTTTTTGTGGACGCTCGTAGCGAAACATGGGGCCCATGTACCACAAACGTTGAATCTGATTGTACAGCAAACCATGTTGGTTACCGGCTCGCACACAGCTCGCCGTGCCCTCGGGACGCAGGGTCACACTCTCACCGTTCCGATCGTCAAAGGTGTACATTTCTTTCTCAACGATATCGGTCACTTCACCAATCGAACGCTTGAACAGTGCCGTGCTCTCAAGCACTGGCATGCGTATTTCTTGATAGCCATAGCTTGCGGCAACTTGACGGATTATCGCCTCGACTTGTTGCCAAGCAGCTGTCTGCTCTGGTAACAGGTCGTTCATTCCTCGAATTGCTTGGATGGTCTTTGCCACGGTTACTCTTCCGTTTAGCCTACAAAATAAGCGCGTATTATAGAGTCTTTACGACGGCGGGTAAAATCAGTTGTCGATTTCTTTTACATCAATGCGATGCTTTTTTATATATTCTACGCGATCACGGATTTGAGCTTCCAATTGATCCACGAGATCATTGTTATCGAGCCTCAGCTTTTGGCGCTCACCACCAATATACAAGCCACTCTTGCTTTTGGCACCGGCAAGACCGACTTCTGAAATCAATGCTTCACCGGGACCATTGACCACACAGCCAATCACAGAAACATCCATCGGCTCGGTGATGTCCTCGAGTCGCTGCTCCAACGCATTCACCGTAGAAATCACGTCAAACTCTTGCCGTGAACAGCTGGGGCAGGCAATAAAGTTGATTCCGCGCGAGCGAATACGCAGCGATTTCAACATATCGAAACCCACTTTGATTTCTTCGACAGGGTCCGCGGCAAGTGACACGCGTAATGTGTCGCCAATGCCTTCTGCTAACAGCATGCCTAAACCAATGGACGACTTAACCGAACCACTGCGAAGGCCACCGGCTTCGGTAATACCTAAGTGTAAGGGTTGATCGATTTGCTTCGCTAAAAGACGGTACGATTCTACCGCTAAGAATACATCGGATGCTTTAACGCTGACTTTAAAATCTTGAAAGTCTAAACGGTCCAAGATATCAACATGTCGCATAGCCGATTCAACGAGCGCTTCCGGTGTCGGTTCACCATACTTCTCTTGCAATTCACGCTCTAACGAACCGCCGTTCACACCGATACGAATCGGAATATTTTTGTCGCGCGCGGCGTCTACAACTGCGCGAATACGATCTTCACGACCGATATTGCCCGGGTTAATTCGTAAACAATCAACGCCGTATTCAGCCACTTTAAGTGCGATGCGGTAATCGAAGTGAATATCGGCAACAAGGGGAACAGGGCTTTGTTGCTTAATCAGCTTAAACGCCTCTGCTGCATCCATCGTTGGCACAGAGACACGAACAATATCAGCACCAGCGGCTGCAATACGTTTTATCTGTTCAACAGTCGCTTGAACATCCGTCGTTTCAGTATTCGTCATTGACTGAACAGAAATGGGCGCATTGTCTCCAATCGGCACATTACCTACATAGATCCGACGGGAAGGTCTGCGCTTAATTGGATTTTCGTGCATCATAACGGCTTACACTCGGTCTTTTAATTACTTGAAGGAATCGTTAATCGTGCGACACGATCTTGACGATAATTTGATAAGTCTAACGCATTACCTGCATAGGTAATAGTCACGGCGGCGGGCTTGCAGATGGTCGCCGAAAACGGCGCTTTACCAGGTACCGGCATACGATAGCCCTGTGCTTTTGTACCAATCGCTTGCACTTCACCATCGGCGTCTTCAACTTTTACCCAGCACTCTTCGCTGAACTCCATCACCAAATCGGCGGCTAGTGCGGTATTGTCTGCTTCATCTTCATCGCCGCCAGATACTGAGTTAGCGTCGCTGCTCGCCGACACTGTTGGCTCAGGTTCTGACGCAGTATTTTGCTCTGCGGTACGTGTTTCACGCGGTTCGTTCGCATCACTTTCTTGCGCCACCTCCGACATCGCTTCGGATGTGACTTGTTGGTTTGATGACGTTTCTGGCATCTCTGCGACAGGTTGCTCAATCGTGTCTGGGCTCATTTCATCCTGTTGGGCAGGATCATTAATACTTAATGAAGTACTTGCATCGGCAGCACTGACTTCAGATTCAAGCAATGGCTGTTCGCTCGAAGTGGCTTCTTGCGCCTGATTTGATTGACGCAGAGTCGGTGTATCTGTGCTGTCCTCTTGTTGCGCTGAGTCGGTTTGTTCAGTAACCGCTTGTTCGACATCATTGCTCAACTTCGAGAAGCTCAAATCACTGTCTTGCCACCACCAAATTACCAACGCGATGACGACCACAACCACTAGCCAAGTGATCATCATCAATCGGTTATCGCTCTCTTGATGTTTTACTCGACGCGAAAAGCTTTGCATCGGCGTGCTTTCAGGTTCTCGGATATTCAGGGATTTGTAAGCTTCATCAATTTTGCTTTGATCAACACCTAACAATTTGGCGTAAGCACGGAGGTAGCCTTTGACAAAGGTGGTCGTTGAAAAGGTGTCATAGTCATCTGCTTCAATCAGTTCAATGACCTGTAAACGCAAACGTAAACGATCAGCGGCCTCGCGAGGCGTCATCGATTTTGCCTCACGCGCTTCTTTAAGAATGTGTCCCGGACCTGCAATGGGGCGACGTGATTGCTCTTGCGACGACATTAGTTCTTCGTTATTTGAGTCTGCGCTTGAGTTGTTATTTGCAGATGAATTATCGGCAGTCATGATCTTTGGATCGTTCCCTAGTTTAACTAAAGTTGAGCGAATTACATTCTAGTGATGTTGTGCACAGTGATTTTGCTGGCTCGCTTGCGCGCCTAATCGTTGGGCTTGCGCAAATGCACGCTGAGCGGCTTGCTGCTGACCTGATAGACACAGCGCTACGGCATAGTTGTTGTGCAGAACTCCGCTCATAGGTTGCCATGATAATGCTTCTTGGTAAAGTAGCAACGCAGAATTGACACGTTCTTTACGTAAATACCAGTGTCCTAGGGCTAACACAGTGTCTACTCGCTTTGGGTCTGCCAAAAATGCCTGTTTAAAGTGCCGTTCGGCGTGGTCAAGCTGGTTCTGGGCTAAATAAGCCATTCCCGCTCTCAAATGGGCATCCACTACCGTTTCATCAGTGGAAACAGAACAGGCCGTTAAAGCAAATCCTATCGCTCCTAGGATAAACCTATGCATTGAAGTTACTCCTTACTTAGTCACTCAAGGCATAGGTATTCATCACTGTCTAGTCTGACTTAACCTGAATAGCATCACCGCCGCGCTGCGCTTGCTGACGTTTTAGGATACGCTTAGTGCGGTCGATAACATCGCCTACGAGCTGACCGCATGCGGCATCGATATCGTCGCCTCGAGTTTTACGAACCATAACAGTAAAACCATAGTCCATTAATACTTTAGCGAAACGGTCAATGCGCGAATTACTCGAACGACCATAGTCGGAACCTGGGAATGGATTAAACGGAATCAGGTTGATTTTGCTCGGTGTATCTTTAAGCGTACGAGCGAGCTCATGCGCTTGGTCCATCGAGTCGTTTACGTGATCGAGCATGACATACTCAACCGTCACTTTATGCTGAGCTTTTGACTGCTCAACGTATTTACGACTCGACGCTAAAAACTGTTCGATGTTGTACTTTTTGTTAATCGGTACGATTTCATTGCGCAGCTCGTCGTTAGGCGCATGCAACGAAATAGCGAGCATTACATCGATTTGCTCGCGTAGCTTGTCCAATGCCGGTACCACACCTGAGGTACTCAAGGTAACTCGACGTTTAGACAAACCAAAACCGTAATCATCCATCATGAGGTCCATCGCTGGCACCACATTGTTGAGATTGAGCAGCGGTTCGCCCATGCCCATCATGACGACGTTAGTCACAGGTTTGATACCTGTTTTACCATAGGCCCCGAGTAGCTGATTAACACGCCACACCTGACCAATGATTTCCGCTACGTTGAGGTTACGGTTGAAACCTTGTTGGCCCGTTGAGCAGAAAGTGCACTCAAGAGCACAGCCTACCTGTGATGAAACGCACAAGGTGGCGCGGTCACGTTCTGGGATCCAAACAGTTTCAACATCTTGACCATCAAACAATGTCATGACGAATTTAATCGTGCCATCGCTCGATTGCTGCTGCTCGCGAATTTCTGGTGCGCGAATTTCAGCACATTGTTTGAGCTTCTCGCGTAGTCCTTTGTTGAGATTGGTCATCTCATCAAAGTCGTCGACACAAAAGTGATAGAGCCATTTCATGACCTGATCGGCACGGAACGGTTTTTCGCCCATCTCTTTGAAAAAGGCTTTCATTCCATCGCGGTTCAGGTTTAGAAGATTCACTTTTTTATCGATAGCGTTGGTCATAAATTTCCTGTATCTAAAAAGTACCGTGCGCCAAAGGGCGCACGATTTTATTCGTTAAACGATCAGTCTTGCGTAAGACTTATCGAGTACGTGGGCAGATCTCTTCATCGCTGAAGAAGTACGCGATTTCGCGTGCTGCAGTTTCAGCTGCGTCAGAACCATGTACTGCGTTCTCGTCGATAGTTTCAGCATAGTCTGCGCGAAGCGTGCCTGCCAATGCGTCTGCTGGGTTCGTTGCACCCATGATTTCACGGTTTTTCAGGATAGCTTCTTCGCCTTCCAATACTTGAACTACGATTGGACCTGAAGTCATGAATTCAACTAACGCGCCAAAGAAAGGACGCTCGCTGTGCTCTGCATAGAAGCCTTCAGCTTGTTCTTTGCTCAAGTGCATCATTTTTGACGCTACGATACGCAGACCTGCGCTTTCGAAACGATTATAGATTGCGCCGATTAAGTTTTTCGCAACCGCGTCGGGCTTAATAATTGATAAAGTGCGCTCTAAAGCCATCTTTTTTACTCCAAAATGGGTATTTAACCAGAGGTGAAAATTTCCGCGCGAATTATACGTTAGATCTCGGAAAAAATCGAATATCTATTGATTGTTTTTTAACTCGTTCTCAGCTACTATCGAAAAACGTTTAGCCTTATAGACGTCCAAAAGGAGTCCGTCAGATGTCGAATACGACCCAGTTCCAAAAAGCTACCCTAGGCGGTGGATGTTTTTGGTGTATTGAATCCGCATTTAATCAACTTAAAGGCATTGAATCGGCGCAGTCAGGTTACACTGGCGGCACAACCGAGAATCCGACCTACAAACAGGTCTGCAATGGCGATACCGGTCATGCGGAAGTTGTACAGTTAACTTTTGATCCGTCGATTATTAGTTATCGTCAGATTTTGGAAATCTTTTTTACCTTGCACGATCCCACGCAAGTGAATCGTCAAGGTAACGATGTGGGCACACAATACCGCACTTCTATCTTTTATCATGATGACGAGCAACAACAGATCGCGCTTGAACTCATTGATGAACTCGAAAATGATGTGGTGTTTGAAGATCCGATTGTGACAGAAGTTGCACCGCTCGACACCTTCTACAGTGCCGAGGATTACCATGATGATTACTTTAATCGCAATCCGGAGAACCCGTATTGCCAAGCGGTTATTTCACCTAAGCTGGCAAAATTCCGTAAAACCTTCGCTGAATTACTGCGCAGCTAACACGCGATAGGTGTTCAGTACATGGTCCGCGGCATATTCCATTTCCTGCAAGGTGGTGTCGCGGCCCAAACTAAACCTGAGCGATGCATGTGCCAGTTCATCGGATAAACCAATCGCGCGCAGCACATAAGAAGGCTCTACACTCGCGGATGTACAGGCTGACCCTGAAGAAATCGCTAAGTCCTTTAACGACATCAGCAATAACTCACCTTCTACATTAGCAAAGCGTAAATTCATGATATTGGGTACGCGTTGCGATACATCACCATTCAATTTAATGCCAGGCTCCGCTAATAATTTATCGAGAAACAACTGGCTCAACGCACGGTAATGTTCACGATCATCTCCTAAGCGTTGACGGGCAAGCTGCGCCGCTTCGCCTAAACCAACAATCTGATGGGTCGCCAAGGTACCCGAACGCATGCCGCGTTCATGCCCACCCCCATGCATTTCAGCCTCAAGTTGTACTTTAGGTTTACGACGCACATAGAGCGCACCTATTCCTTTTGGCCCATACATTTTGTGTGCCGATATAGAAAGCAAGTCTACACCAAGTTGTTCTACATCAAGTGGCAGTTTACCGGCACTTTGCGCAGCATCGACATGCAGAAGTACGTTGTTTTCCCGACAACATGCACTGATCGCTGGGATATCTTGAATAACACCCAGCTCATTGTTTACATGCATCACACTGACTAATACCGTATCCTCGCGCATCGCTTGTTGTAATGCTTGGCTATCTATCAAGCCGTCTTTATCAACCGATAAAAACGTCACATCAAAACCTTCGCGCTCAAGCTGCAATGCCGGATCAATAACGGCTTTGTGCTCTGTCGCCACCGTAATTAGGTGCTTTCCCTTGTTACGCGCCTGATGCATGACACCTTTTAATGCTAAATTATCCGATTCTGTCGCACCCGAGGTGAAAACGATTTCACGCGGATCGGCGTTGATTAAATCCGCAACTTGATTTCGCGCGATGTCGACTGCCTCTTCCGCCTGCCAACCGAGGCGGTGCGAGCGCGATGCCGGATTGGCAAAAACGCCATCCGCTGTTAAGTACTTCATCATGGCATCTGCGACGGATTTATCCACGGGCGTGGTTGCCGCATAATCAAGATAGATAGGCTGTTTCAAAACAACTCTCCGCTATTACAGCACATTGAGCTCTATTTTCTGGTTGTTGTCACCCACTTGGCGGTTGCCAATTTGGGCCACCTCTTTAGTGGCCATCAGTTCGGCGAGGGTAATGCCGTCCAGAAATTGTGCGATACGATCACTGAGCCCTTCCCAGAGTGAATGGGTCAGGCACTGCTCACCGTTGTGACAATTACCTTTGCCTTGGCATTTGGTCGCGTCGATAGACTCGTCAACGGCATCGATCACCGCACCGACAGAGATTGAGTCGGCATCTCGCCCAAGGCGATAGCCACCTCCAGGTCCTCGCACGCTATGAACCAATCCCCGCTTACGTAAGCGAGCAAAGAGTTGCTCGAGATAGGATAACGAAATGCCTTGGCGATCTGAGATATCTGCTAGGGGCACGGGTGCTTGCTTTGCAAACATCGCGACGTCGAGCATCGCTGTCACTGCATAGCGACCTTTTGAAGTCAGGCGCATCAATCTCCCCCTCTAATAACTCAGTGTGATCGTTCTCCTAATTAGTGTACTTTTCCGACTAAATTAGTCAAGTATTCTAAGAACCCGAGTTTTTCGTTTGCTTATCCACGGAAGCTAGTATACCGCGCAAGATGTTGAGTTCGTTTTCCTCGGGGCGCGCACGGTTAAATAAGCGTCGCAACTTGGTCATAACTTGCCCTGGGTGTTGGCGAATAATGAAGCCCGTATCTGTCAGCGTCGACTCTAAATGTTGATAAAACTGCTCGAGTGCCTCAACGCGAGGATACGCTTGAGTAACTTCAGGCATTTCGTCCTGTTCAAGGAACTGCATGCGCACTTCGTAGCACACGGTTTGAACGGCCATCGCCAAATTCAGCGAACCATAGTCGGGGTTGGTCGGGATATGTAAATGAAAATGGCTTTGCTGCAACTCTTCGTTTGTGAGACCGCTGTTTTCACGACCAAATACGATGGCGACAGGGTATTTCGGTGCTTCGCTTAACACCTGCCCTGCTGCTGGACGCGGACCGAGCAACGGCCAGTCAAGGGTACGATTACGGGCGCTGGTAGCAAGTACTAATCCACAGTCGTCTATCGCTTGGTCGAGTCGTTCAACAATACGCGCGTTAGCTAAGATATCGGTAGCGCCAGCGGCGAGTGCCGATGCATGGCTGTCCGGCTCCGAAACCGGGTCGACTAATACTAGATCGCTAAAACCCATGGTTTTCATCGCCCGTGCGACGGAACCGATGTTGCCAGTATGTGAGGTATTCACCAGTACAATTCGAACGTTATCGAGCATGACAGTGCCTTTATCTAATTTTAACCAGTGTAGAAAAGTTGCGCATTCTACCTCAACACTGGTAATATGCGCGACCTTAAAATTCGTTCTTTCACAGCACAGGTAATTTGAAAATGCATCCGATGTTAAACATTGCGGTGCGCGCAGCGCGTGCAGCCGGTAAAATTTTGCTTAAAGAATTCGATCAGGGTCAACCTATCGATGCAACCGCCAAAGGCCCAAACGACTGGGTATCTGAAATGGATAAGGCGGCTGAACAAGCGATCATCAATACCATTAAAAAGGCTTATCCTGAACACGGTATTATCGCTGAGGAGAGCGGCACGCAAACGGGTAAAGATAACGATTTTCAGTGGGTTATCGATCCGTTGGACGGCACAACAAATTACTTGCGCGGTGTTCCCCACTTCTGTATTTCTATTGCTGTCGTTCATAAAGGAACGGTGCAACAAGGCGTCGTTTACGATCCTGTACGCGAAGAACTATTCACCGCATCACGTGGCGCGGGCGCTCAGCTTAATGGCCGTCGGTTACGTTTATCACCATTAACAGAACTTAATGGTGCATTGCTCGCAACAGGTTTCCCTTTTAAAGCAAAACATCGCTACGATGAATATCAGGCGATGTTTGGTCGCTTATTTGAGCGTTGTGCGGATATGCGCCGTGCTGGTGCTGCAGCCCTCGACCTCGCCTATGTTGCCGCGGGTCGTTACGATGGCTTCTTCGAGCTTGGCTTGAAGCCATGGGATTTGATGGCCGGTGACCTCCTTGTACGAGAAGCAGGCGGCATCGTGACTGATTTTGAAGGTGGCCACAATTATGTTCAAAGCGGCCATATCGTGGCCGGCGCACCTAAGGTGCTCAAGCAGATGCTTGCACAACTGCGTAAAAAGCCAGAAAGCAACGACTAAACGCTATGATAAGAACGACAAAGGCCGGCAAATTTGCCGGCCTTTTTCTTTTAACGAAGCTCGATTTCTTCCAAATCGATATCAAACGAAGAATCGATATCGGTGAGCTCCTCGCGTAAGAGGTATTTTTCTTTTAATTGTTCTATTTCACGCCACCTACGCTTACTTGTGCGTCCTTTCGATGATTTTTCACTTACTTTCTGAAGCTCTTCTGAATGGTCCATGACTACCTCTCAGTATCATTATAATTATGGATTAGCGCACAAAACAAACTGCCCAACAATTTGTTCACATATGATTAAATATCACACTTTTTGCAAGAATAAAAGCAGTTTGTTTCAAATATGTTAACTGCGCATGAATCTTACATGACATGGATCATGATATAGACACTTGTAAGGAATAAGTTAAACGAAAGTTGCTCTAATTAAGATAAATTTAAGTTTCACGGCATAGGCTAAAGCAAAGTGAATCAACGAGGTTAAACTCATGAATACATCCACACATTACTCTGCGCTTGCACAGTTTATGCACTGGCTCACTGTAATCGCACTCTCAATCATGTTAACACTCGGCTTTATGATGGTATTTGCCGACGAACGCACCTTTAAACATGCCGTTGAAGGCATTCATGTAACGACAGGCTTTTATCTTGGGCTCTTCTTATTAGTGCGCATTGGATTTAGAGCATTCGCAGGCTTTCGCGCGCCAGAGCCGATGAGCAAACAACATTTAAGCTCGCTAAAGGATTACAAAGCTTGATGTTACTGACACTCTTAGTCGTGCTCATCACCGGTCCTTTATACTTATTCACCGAAGGCGAAGGGATCGCTCTTTCTTCACAAACTACTTGGCTTATTGATCTCTCCGGTTGGTCATGGCTTCATGAACCAGCCGAAGAAATACACAAGATCCTGGCAACTTACGTGCTACCAAGTTTGATCGCGCTGCACATGCTTGCGGCTATCAAACAGTTTCATCGTGAAGTTAATCGACGCTGATACCCGGCGCCCATTGAATGGGTGTCCGTCCGTGCGCCATGAGGTATTGATTGGCTTGCACAAAGTGATGCGCTTCGAAAAAGCCACGATGAGCGGATAATGGTGACGGATGAGGTGCCTTTAATATGCAGTGCTTATCATCCGGGATAAGTGCTGCCTTTTTTTGCGCATGAGCGCCCCACAACATAAATACGATGTTGTCGTACTCGTTAGCTAAGCGCTCAATCACTGTGTCGGTGAAGGTTTCCCAGCCCCAATTTGCGTGACTATGTGCCTGACCCTGTGCCACCGTGAGTACCGTGTTGAGTAGCAGAACACCTTGTTGTGCCCAAGCCGTTAAATCACCCTGAGTGGGTGCTTGCGCTTCCGGATAGTCTTGTATAATTGCCTTGAGAATATTCCGTAGTGAGGGTGGTAATTTGACCCCCTCAGGTACCGAGAAGCTCAAACCATGCGCTTGTCCAGGCCCATGGTAAGGATCTTGCCCTAAAATGACGACTTTAACGTGCTCGGGAGCCGTCAACTTAAGCGCATTAAACACCTCCGATTCGGGTGGAAAGATAACCTCTGTTTCTCGCGCCTGCTCGACACGCTGCATGAGTTGCACAAAGTATTCTTTTTGCTTTTCCTCTGCCAGGAGTGGCTGCCACGCTTTTGCCATGATACGACCTTACTTGATGATTCACTTTGCCTTATAATGCCACTCACTAGCTAGGTTTTAAAAGGTACATCGTTTTTGCGAGTCATTCATTTTGTTACGGGTGGTTTTTCCGGCGGCGCTACGCAGGTCGCTCTATCTTTGGTGCGTGCGACGCAGCACGAGCCCGACGTAGAGAGCATTCTAGTGCTTCGAAAGAAAAGCCACATGCCCAAACAGCGGGTCGAAGCACTCAGGCAGGAAGGTATTCACGTGTATGTCGTTAATAACTGGCTACACCTTACAACCGTCTTCGCACTCGTACGTCTTTGTCACCAGTTAAAACCTGATGTTTTTGTCGCCCATGGATTCAGTGAACATTTGTGGGGCCGCTTGGCGGCTTACTTGGCGGGTGTGCCGCATATCGTTCAAGTGGAACACAACACCAAAGAGCGTTACACCCGGTTTCGCTATTGGCTATCGCGTAAACTAAATACAGTCACAGATGCCATTGTTGGCTGTTCAGAAGGTGTCCGCCAAGTACTCCTCAGGCGAGGTTATGACGCTGACAAATGCATAGCGATTAGCAATGGCATTAAGCCCGACCCTTTCATCGATGAACCCGTACCAGCATCAAAGCGCCCAAATGACATTATCATGGTAGCGCGTATTGCAAAGCAAAAGGACCATCGTACTCTCATCGAGGCGATCGCCATTTTGCAGCAGCGCCATGTAAACGTTAAGCTGCACCTCATTGGCAAGGGTAAGCCACGTATCGTTGATGGGCTCAAACAACAAGTCCAAACATTAGGTCTGGAATCTCAAGTTGAGTTTGCGGGTTTTCGTTCAGACGTGCCGGAATTGCTAAAAAGCACACGTATTTTTGTGCAGTGTACTCATTATGAGGGAATGCCGCTGACTTTGATCGAAGCCATGGCGGCTGGATGTGCGGTCGTTGGTAGCCAAGTACCCGGTGTACAAGAGGTCATTGTTGAAGACAGCAACGGTCTGACACATCGGCACCAAGACGCGGAGCACTTGGCTGACCAACTTGAGCGGTTGGTAAAAGACGATTCACTCTGCGACCGTCTTGCGCTATCGGCCCGTCAAGACGCCCTATCGCATTACACGCAAACTCAGATGAGCCAACACTATCTCAATCTATTCAGAGATCTACAGCAAGGATCAAGCCGCTGATGAATGTGAAAATTTTCTTGATTAACTTAGATCGCTCTACCGAGCGCTTGGAAAAAGCCGCGCAACAATTGAATCGGCTCAATGTGCCGTTTGAGCGAGTATCAGCGGTGGATGGTTCAAAGCTCACGGGAGCAGAGATCGATGCGGCGTTTGATACTGAGCAAGCCGAACGACGAACCGCTTATAATTTGACGATTGGTGAAATTGGATGCTACCTCAGCCATGTTGAGTGTTGGCGACGGATTATTACCGATAAACTCGATTTCGCCATTATTCTTGAAGATGATTTAGTCTTAGACGATCAATTTCCCCATGCTATCGGTGCTATCGAACAGTTCACTCATAGCAATGAATGGGACTATATTAAGCTGGCTAACCCCTTTAAAAAGCGTCCTTACCAAACGCGAACAGCACTCGACCGCTTCACACTTGTAAATTATCCCAAAGCACCCACAGGCACGGTCGCACAAGCAGTTAGCTTTCAGGGGGCGGAGACTCTGCTCAGTCATCGTCCACCCTTTTTCCGTGCCATTGATGTTGATCTGCAATGGGAGTGGGAACTCGGTATAAAGGTTCAAGGCTTGGTGCCCTATGTCGCCAACGTGAGTGATGCCGAAAGTGAAATTCAGCAAATGGCCCAACGCAAAGACCTCAAGCAGCGCCGTTGGACAAAGCTAAAAGAATCTATCAAATTTAAATTAAAAAAGGCGAGTCATCAATGACGACGATAGTAACTGTTATACCAACCTTAACAGGCGGTGGTGCTGAAAAAGTGTGCCTACGCTTACATGAACAGTTTCTCAAGCGTGGAATTGACCACCACATTGTCGTGTTGTGTACTAAAGGTGTCTACGACATCGAGCGGCTCACCAATATTCACATGCTTCCATTTGAGAATACCAAGAATATTGATTTACTGGGTAAATCAAGGCAAATGGTCGCCTCTCTTGAACGCTGCTTAAAAACAATAGAGGGAGACAGCAACACCCGTATTAGCGCACTGTTTGCCCACCTGGATGAAGCACATTGGGTGGTCCGTCGCTTACCGCGTGATATCCCCAAGCGCTATGTGGTGCATACCTCCCTCGAAGGCGAGATGGCTACCGCACGCCGTATGAGCTGGTTAAAACATTGGCGATTAAAACGCAAGAAGTTGTCACTCAAGGATCAACACGTTATTGCCGTATCGGACGAATTAGCACGCGAATACTCAGCGGCTGATGATTGGCTCCCCCTTGGTACCGTCGAGTCGATCCACAACCCTATTGACTGGGAAGATATCCAGCATCAGGCCGCACAGACTCACGATGCGCTCCCTGATACGCCCTATGTCATCCATATTGGACGTTGCGCCAAAGCAAAACGTCATGATGTGTTGCTCGCCGCATTTAAGCAGGTTCGCCAACACCGACCCGACGTTAAGTTAGTGTTATTAACCCGCAAAGATAAAAAGCTACGCCGGTTACTTGATCGGTTTGATGCACACGATGACGTGATTGTGCCAGGGTTCCAAAACAATCCGTTTCCTTGGATTAAACAAGCCCAATGTTTGGCGTTAAGTTCAGATTTTGAAGGTCTTCCTAACGTACTTGTCGAGTCTGTTGTGTGTGGCACGCCGTTTGTTTCAACACGGTGTCAGTGTGGTCCGACCGAAATCGCTGAGGGTATTTTAGAAGATTGGTTGGTACCGATGAATGACCCGAATGCACTGGCAGAGCGTTTAGTGGCTATGCTAAACGAGCCCGTAACCATTGACCATGATCAGTGGGCATTACGCGATAAAGTGACGCCAGAGTATGCGGTGAATCGCTACTTAGAAAGTATCCAGTAGGTATATTGAGATACGAAAAAGCCGGCGTTCATGCCGGCTTTTTTGAGGATATATAGCGTTAGTCGTCTGATTTGTGCTGTTCAAACCAATACAAAATGTAGGCTACTTTACTCATCAAGTTACTCGGGCGCGCATAAATACTATGTCCAGAATTTTGAATTCGTACCATCGCTGTCTCAACACCTGCTAATTTTAGCGCCTGATAGTACTGCTCAGTCTCTGAAATCGGCGTTCGATAATCTTGTTCACCGGTTAATAACATAGTGGGCGTCGTGACGTTGCCTACGTAACTGATAGGCGAATGCTTCATATACTGCTCGAGATTTTCCCATGGTAAACCAGGGAACCAATATTGATAGAAGTAATTATACATATCCGCCGTTAATACGAAGCTGTACCAGTTGATAACAGGCTTCGCCACCACCGCGGCACGGAAACGTTCGGTGTGTCCGACAATCCAAGCGGTTAATACACCACCGCCGCTACCGCCGGTGACATATAATTGGTCTTCATCGATAAAGCCTTTATCGATAACGGCATCCACACCATCCATCAAGTCATCATAGTCATGACTGGGGTAGTTCTGGTGTATTTCATTGGCAAAGTCATCACCGTAACTGGTTGAACCCCGCGGGTTGGTATATAGCACCACGTATCCTGCCGCTGCGTACAACTGTACCTCTACGGAAAAGCGTGGACCGTAGTTTGTATGGGGGCCACCGTGAATTTCTAAAATTAATGGATAGTCTTTATCTTTATCGAAATTGGGGGGATAAGCAATCCAGCCCTGTAGATCTCGGCCATCCACTGACGATTTATAGGTGATTTCTTCAACCTGCGCGAGCTTCTTATGACCGAGCGCATCTTCATTAAGTTGTGTGACTTGTTGGCTGTCGCCATCATCCCACCATGCTAAATCGGCAGGACGCAATGGGTTTGATAAGGTATATAACACTTGATCATCGCCTGCGACTGAAAAGTCACCGCCACCATAAGGGCGACCATAAGATAAACCGCCAACACGACCCGTTAACGGCTCGTAGTCACCGTCAAGATCAGTGCGCGCTAATTGACCAACACCCTTATCATCGTATGTAAAGTAAATACCCTCACCGTCAGTGTCCCATGCGAAACCTGTCACACTACGATCTAATTCCGACGTCAGTACACGTGACTGGGTACCATCCACGGACATCACGTAAAGACGTGAAATCTGTGAGCTCATGCCGTTATCGTCATTGCCAATGAAGGCGAGCCAATCGCCGTTAGGCGAACGTTTTGGCGCACCATCAGGACCATTGCGGTCAGTTAGAGTACGTACTTGCCCCGTGTCGACTTGAACCGCATAAATTTCACTGTTCATCGGTTGGCGAAACGCATCGCTACGGCGGTTTGCCGAGAAATAAATTTGTTTGCCGTCAGCTGACCACTCCAGATCACCACCATTATTATACTCGTCATCAGTGATTTGACGCGCGGTGCCGCCTTCGGCACTAATCACGTAAATTTGTTGATAGCCATCACTGACGTAACCGCCACCATCGTAACGGTAGTTGTCTTTGTCAACGAACTGCGGAGGCGCGGTCCAGTCAGCGCCTTCCGGCTTACCCGGCAACGACACAGGGGCTGCCGACTTAATCGGAGTAAATTGGCTAAACGCGATATAGTCACCGTTGGGCGACCAACTCAACGAACTCGGCGTTTGCGTCAATTCACTCACAACCGCATGTTTGCCCGTGTCGGTCCAATAAATTGCAATTTGTGGGCTACCCGAAGCGTCCGAGATAAAAGCGAGCCGTTTGCCATCGGGTGACCAAACAGGACTCCACTCATGAGCAGAATCGCCCGTAAGCGGGCGGATGTCACCGTTCGGTTTTACCGTCCACAGACGCCCTGTTTTTTGGTCATGCTTAATGTCCATCGATTGACGCACAAACACACCGTAGTCTCCACTTGGATGCAATGCGGGCGACGCTGCATACTCGAGATCAAAGACATTCTGTAACTGCAACGTGCGCTCCGTCTGTGCAACGGCACTGGCCGACAACGTCACCGCTACCGCTCCCATTAGCCACTTTTTCATGCGTGTTCTCTCGGTGTTGCCTACAAATAAAAAACCGCCTCATAAGAGACGGTTTTAGCGTTAGTGCGTTAAACATGCAAGCTAAATAAGCATGCTTTTTGTACAAACTGACGGCATCATCAGAATGCGTATGAGAAACTTACTGATGCGTAGTCACGATCGGTAGTCGCATCAAAGTCGCCACCTGTGTACTGGGTATAACCCAATGTCACTTTATAAGTCGACAAGTAATCAGCCGCTAAATTTAGACCGACTGACTTACGGTCTTCAATAAAGTTACTGTTTGGAGAGTAACCGTCAACGTCATGATTAAACTGAAGCGTTGGCGTTAAGCTCCAACCGTTCCAAACACTCAAATATTCCCATTGTAGGCGTGTGCGATAGCCCCAAGAGTTTTCTGTCACAAAGCCTTCACAGTTACCTGCTGCTGTTGGACCGACTTCACTCGGTAATAGGCACTTACCAAATAACGGTAAACGACCGTAACGCTGCTCTTCTAAGCCCGGCAGGTCATGTACTTGGTTCATTGCGATTTCGCCCACGAAGGTCATGCGGTCAGCGCCCATGAAACGATCGAAGAAACGAACGAAACTGGCTTGCGCCTGACTCACGTCCAACCGGTCATACCCGTGAGCTAAACCACCTAGTTCAGTGCTTTGTACACGGTCACCAAAGGTACTCGGTACGTTAGGACGCAAACCCGCTGTTAAGATCTCTGTGGTGTTGATTTGTACAGGCATGTCTTTGCGATAGCTATACTCACCGCCAATTGACCAAAGACCAATGTTAGTACTGAAGCTTGCACCGTACAACTCTGTATCTTCAGGGTATTCAATAACCAAACGAGGACCATCGATAGGGTAACCGTTCGGCGTTGCATAGGTGTAATTAGGGTTCTGACGATCCGCTGCATCCATGAATTGCTCAGGATCAACGGTCCAGTTATACGCTGAGATAATTGGCGTATTATTATGCAGATTCATGAAATACAAACCGAACTCGGTATCGAGGTCGATTGAGTAGTAACGCAGGTTCATACCCCACTGACCACTGTCAGAGGCTTCAAGACGTGGGTTACTACCAATATAAGCGCCCGCTTCTACCGATTCGCGGTCACTTAAGTAACTGTCTGGGTCACCTGGGACCAATTGTGGGTTCAGCGTCACTTTGCCACAACCTGGGCCACCGATAATGTCGACACTCGAGAAGAATGTGCCGCAACCATCAAGCTTGGTGTTGTCCCACTCGTATTGATAAAACGCTGCGAGACTCAAGCTGTCGGTCAAGCCCACGTTGAGGCTGACCATACCCACAGGCAGCAGCGCTTCCTTGATTTCTGCACCGGGACGACGCGCGGCGTTTACATCAAGAGGGTTGATGTCGTTGATACCATTGAAGACAAAGGTACTCTCACCCCAGCTCAATACTTGGCGACCGACGCGCAAGCTGGTGGGCATATCACCCAAATCGAAATTAGCGAAGACAAACGCATCGAGTAACTCAATACCGCTCCCTTGCGAGTAATCGTCGAACACATCGTCGTTAAGTTTTGTGTCAGGGTAGTAGTTGTTACCCGGATGACCATGCGGCATATTCTCTTCAGAGATGACGAAGTCATACCAGTAGTTGAAGCGAATAAACGCACCGTAATCGCCGCCGTCGATACTTAAATCGTGCACGCCTTTGAATACAGAACTAACCAAGTCACCTTTTTCGAAGTTCAGGTTACCATCATCACCGACACTCGATCCGGCCATGCCGCCTGCACGGTTACCTGGATGGATCAAACGCATTGATGGGTCTTCCATGCGCCACGCAGCGCCATAAGAAAGAATCGAGGTAAAGCTAACGTCGAAATCGCCAACTTCAAAGTCCGCGGCTTGCGCAGGCAAAGCGAATGCCAGCGCGATGGCTGACGCGAGAGGTAATTTTTTTAACATAGTTGTTCTTCTTTTCATTGTGATCCACCTAATGTTTTTGACTTTTACGGCGGTGATGATTGAATCATGTCCGATGAGTTAAAAATATGCAAGTACATCAGGTCGAAAAGTATCGAAATTGACACGGTCGATTGTTAAAACGCGGTAATCGACCGTGTCATTAAAGGCGAGAATAACTAGAGTTTTTCGTTTAACTCAGGTAAGACTTCAAATAAATCAGCGACCAAACCATAATCAGCCACTTGGAAGATAGGCGCTTCTTCATCTTTGTTGATAGCGACGATCACTTTTGAGTCTTTCATACCCGCTAAGTGTTGGATAGCCCCACTGATACCGACGGCAATATACAATTGTGGCGCAACGATCTTACCGGTTTGACCTACCTGCATATCATTCGGTACAAAGCCTGCGTCTACAGCGGCGCGCGACGCACCCACAGCAGCGCCTAGTTTGTCAGCGATATCTTCGATCAATTTAAAGTTTTCGCCATTTTGCATACCACGACCACCCGAAATAACGATTTCGGCGGCGGTCAATTCTGGACGCTCTGATTCGGCTAATTGTTCTCCGACAAATTCAGACTTGTCGTTATCAAAGACCGCATCAATCGCTTCAACCGAGCCCGAACCGCCTTCGCTTGCCACCGCATCAAAAGCAGTCGCCCGCACCGTAATCACCTTAATGGCATCTTCGGCTTGCACGGTCGCAATCGCGTTGCCTGCGTAGATCGGACGCTTAAACGTATCCGCAGATTCAACCGCAATAATGTCAGAAATTTGCGCCACATCGAGCAATGCAGCCACACGCGGCATAAAGTTTTTGCCCGTTGTTGTGGCCGGCGCGAGCACGTGACTGTAGTCGTTGCCCAAATCGGCAACTAACTTGCTTACATTTTCTGCGAGCTGATGTTCGTACACGGCATTGTCGGCCAACACTACTTTGTTGACGCCTTCAGCTTTTGCGAGCTCATCAGCGACCGTTGCGCAGTCTTTACCTGCGACTAATACATCAATATCACCGCCAATGGCTTTCGCCGCCGCCAAGGTTTTCAGCGTGGCAGGATTTACGGCGGTATTGTCGTGTTCTGCAACCACTAAGATGCTCATAGGACTTTGGCCTCATTCTTCAGTTTATCGACAAGCTCATCTACGTCTGCCACTTTAACGCCCGCACTACGTTCTGCTGGCGATTCAACTTTGAGTAGCTTCACAGTACGTTTTACCGAAACGTCCAAGTCGTCGGTTGAAACAGTTTCAAGTGGCTTACGCTTTGCTTTCATGATGTTCGGCAACGAAGCATAACGCGGTTCGTTTAAACGTAAGTCAGTCGTGACGACTGCAGGCAGAGCCAACTTCACCGTTTGTAAGCCTCCGTCAACTTCGCGCGTTACAGAAACGTGACCATCAGCCACTTCTACTTTCGATGCGAATGTGCCTTGAGGCATATCAGTAAGTGCAGCTAGCATTTGACCGGTTTGGTTATTATCCGAGTCAATCGACTGCTTACCTAAAATGATCATGTCAGGCTCTTCACGCTCAACAACGCCTTTAAAAATTTTTGCGGCTGAAAGTGAATCCGGCATATCGTCGGTTTCAACTTGGATAGCGCGGTCAGCACCTAACGCCAATGCGGTACGCAATTGCTCTTGCACTGCTTTGGGTCCAATAGATACCACTACAACCTCATCGGCTGTACCTGCTTCTTTCAAGCGCACAGCTTCTTCGACTGCAATCTCACAGAACGGATTAAGCGCCATTTTGACATTAGCCAAATCGACGTCTGACTGATCTGGCTTCACACGTACTTTGACGTTGTAGTCAATGACGCGCTTCACCGCGACAAGTATTTTCATGTCACTTTCCTTTTGTTGGAACTGATCTAAGTTACCTGGATTTAAAATTTGTTAACTCCGCTATTATCCTAGACTGGAGGCTATCTCACAAGTTATGCGACAATAACAGAAATTTGTTGTAATCAGGAGTTTACACAGTGATACAGCCTTCACGCAAACCTATCGGTTGGGAAAAGCGCTATCGTGAGCTTATCGAACTTGCCAAAACGATGCCAGCGTTGCCCGAACAATATCGTGATAAAGCCCATGAAGTTGGGGGCTGTGAAGCAACGGTATGGCTCTATTTAGACTGCAGTGATAGCCGTCGTATTACCGTGCGGTTTGACAGTGTCTCACGCATTGTGAAGGGCCTGCTCGCTCTGATTCAAGCGGAGCTCGATGGCCATAGCGCAACGGACATTGCACAATTCGACATTGATGAATTATTCGCCAACTACGGCCTCACACAACAACTGACGCCGTCTAGAGCCAATGGTTTATACAACGTGAGTAAAGTACTCAAGCAGCGCGTCGCTCAATGCGCTTGAGCAAAGTTGATACGGCAAACATGGCAAAGCTACAAGTCACCACCATGGCTGCACCAAAACCAGAACTGCAGTTCATTTGCATGGTGCCGCTACCGGGTTTTTGAAGCGTAACCTCACCCTCATGCTCTCCCGCGACCCAGGGATACCGTAACTGCTCCTCGGAATAAATGCAGTCAACGCCCCATTTGCGCTTAGGATTCTTGGAGAAATTAAAATCACGGCGCAGTTTAGAGCGCACCTTAGCCAACAACGGGTCCTGTTTTGCTTTTGCCAGGTCCGCTACACGAATTTGGGTTGGATCTATTTGTCCTCCCGCACCGCCACAGACCACTAATGGCAGTTTATTACGCTTACAGTGCGCTACTAAAGCAGCCTTGGTGTTAACGCTATCAATAGCATCCAATACCGCGGTAACGCCCCGTAAATGAATAGCAAAGTTTTCTTCTAGTAAAAAATCGTCAACAATATTGACCTTGCATGCGGGGTTAATCGCACGTACCCGATCCGCCAATACCTCGGTTTTAAGCTGTCCAATGGTGTTAAAATCTGCTGGAAGCTGGCGGTTAATATTGGTCACACAGACATCATCCAGATCGATCAACGTCAACTCACCGATGCCGCTGCGTGCGAGCGCTTCAACGGCCCACGAACCTACGCCACCGAGTCCGGCAATAGCAATGTGTTGGTTACGAAATGTATTCAGTGCTTTGCGTCCGTAGACGCGCTCAACGCCACCTTGGGCTTGGTCATTCGGTGCGGGTTGCTTGCTCGCTGACGTCATAAAGTATCAGTCCTACCTGAAATATCTCGCCACGCGTATCATGCAGTGGCATTAGGGTAATATTCTGTTGCATCCACTGTTGCTGACCGCTCAGGGGACGACTATGTCGAAATCGAAAAACATAGGGTCGCTGTTCCCAAGTAATGAACACGCGAGCATCTAAGTTCCACACGCGCTCCACTTTCTGGCGAAACCAGTGCTCATCGATCTCGGGACAACATTCAAACAAGATTTTATCACGAACTTGGCTGGGCCGCAGACCGCTGTGGTTGGTCATAAACTCATTCCACATTTGTACGCGATAATCACGGTCTAGTACTACGATACCGATATCAATGGCGCCTAGCAGGCTTAATTTAGCGTGTAATTCATCCATCTCACTCATCGCTGTCTCCTCAGTCCGCGTACCAGTGGGCGACCTGCTGGTCGAGACGTAGCACCGCATCTTCGGGCAGCAAAATAAGCAAATCAAAACCAATACGATGTTTGGGTAGCTGATAACCAATCTCTATCGCTAGTACTTTTTGCCAACGCTGTTGTGGCTGACTCAGCAGATCTGCTAAGGATTTATGCTGCCCCAGTAACACCGGTTGCGATGCGGTAAATTCGACGTGCAATTGATGACCTAAACCGTTGAGACACGCGGAGGTAATAATCGAAGCAACATCCATCAATGCTTCAATGCGCTGCTGCTGTTCAGTACCCGAAAGCTGTTCGCCCAATAACTTACGCACGTCTTCCACTGACGTATCAGTGAGCAACGTGAGCGCCTCGCCTAAAATACCCGACCCTGCAAATCCTTGGCTGACCGCCGATACACGCTCCGCTTGATCAATGGATTGCAGCGCCATGTGTAGCTCTGACGGGGCTATCCAGTTAACATTGGGCACCGGTAGCTCAATAAATTGATTTAATACGCGGGCAATATGATCACCTGCTTGGCCCATGGCAACATTGGCCACTTCGCGATAGACGTCCAACGCGCTGGCTGCCACTTCAACTTCGCTCGCCTCCTGCAAATGACCGCTGCCGGGCTGATACAGACCAAACTGTTGTAGATGTTGAGCTATTTCTGTCGTTTTGAATGGCTTTTTTACAAAAGCGAGTGCACCGAGTTTTATTACGCGTTGATAGGCCTCGGGTTGAATATCACCAGAAATGACAATGACGACGCAGTCACGTTCATACTGCGCTAAATGCTCGAGCACCTCATAGCCGTCCATCACCGGCATATTCAGATCGAGCAGCAGTAATTGCGCTTCGCCGTTCTCGATCCGCTGCAATGCTTGTTCGCCATGCTCTGCTTGATACACGGTTGCATCCCAGTCCTTGGGTAAACTTTTTATCAGCTGCTTGCGCGCCATCCGTGAGTCATCACATAGGGTCACCTTCAACGTCATTTGTTTAACCTTTGGTCATTAGACTGCAAATGGATATTTAATCGGCGGATGATGCTGATAACCCTCAATCGAGAAATCGTCTTTCGTCACCCAAGTTTCAATATCCTGCAGCGTTTTAATATCGGGATTAATATGCAGTTGTGGCGATGGATACGGCTCCCGCTTTAGTTGCACATCGCGCATAAGCTCAAGTTGATTTTCATAAATGTGCGCGTTGACGATTTTGTGAAACACTTTACCCGGTTTATGTCCCGTAATACGCGCTACTAGCGCTAACAACACAAAACACTGAATTTGATTAAAGTTCAACCCAAGTGGGACATCGCAACTGCGCTGATAGGACGTCAAATACAATTTGCCATTCAGTAGCGAAAAAGTGTGCGTATGCATACACGGACGCAAACATCCCATGTCGAGCTCGCCGGGGTTATAAAACGTAACGATCTCGCCTCTATCGTCAATGCCCTGAGTTAAGTCATCAACGACCTTTTGCAGTTGGTCAAACTGGCTACCGTCCGGTCGTTGCCAAGCGCGGCCTTGAACACCATAAACACGCCCCATGTCATCGGGCCCTTTGCGATGAGGATTGGCTAGCCAGCTGGCGTTTTCATTGGCATTGGCGTTCCATGTATTACAGCCGATATCGCGAAATTGCGCAGCGCTGTCATAACCGCGCAGATAGCCCAGTAGCTCAGCGATAGCAGCCTTGTAATAGCTTTTACGCGTAGTAATGAGAGGAAACTGATTGTGCTCGACATCGTACTCTAAATCGGCGTTAATCACCGTCAAACAGTTGATCCCGGTCCGGGCGTTGTGCACCCACTCTCCTTCATCAATAATACGCTGACACAGTTGAAGATATTGTTTCATTATCGACCTATGCTTTTGAGCTATTTTTTTGCGCGTAAATCAGCAGTCCGATACCTAAAATAATCATCGGAATTGTAAGCCATTGTCCCATCGACATGCCCAAGGAGAGAAGGCCTAAATGCGCATCCGGCTCACGGAAAAATTCGACGGTAAAACGCGCTATACCGTAACCCAGTAAGAATAAACCACTGACCGCGCCGGTGCCGTGTGGCTTACGTTGGAACCACCACAATAGCGCAAACAAGAGTAACCCCTCTAATGCGGCTTCATAAAGCTGTGAGGGATGTCGCGGCACGGGCCCACCCGATGGAAAAATCATTGCCCAAGGCACGTCCGTTACACGTCCCCACAGTTCGCCGTTGATGAAGTTACCCATCCGTCCAAAGAATAATCCCATCGGCACGAGTGGCGCAATCATGTCACCGACCGCCAAAAACCGTCGGTGCGTTACGCGAGCATAAAGATACATCGCTGCAATAACGCCTAGCAGACCGCCGTGGAAAGACATGCCGCCTTCCCACACTCGAAATAAATACAGCGGGTCAGCCATAAACAGGTCAAAGTGATAGAAAATCACATAGCCGATGCGGCCACCGACCAAAACACCTAGAAAGCACCAAAACACGAGATCGGAGAATTTGTCGCGCGTCCAATTTGGCGATTGCTCAGCTTGTCGCCCACCCCACCACAAAGCAAAAACGAACCCTAATAAGTACATTACACCGTACCAGTGGATGGCTAACGGGCCTATGCTGAAGATCACAGGATCAATATCAGGGAACTGCATGTATTCGTTTAGTGGCACTACTCACTCCTTAAAAAAATATCAGCTTTATAGCCACAATAATGAGGAAAATTGCAAATATACGCCGCAACTGTTTGACCGGCAAACTGTGCGCCAGCTTAGCGCCTACTGGTGCACAAATGACTGACGCAATCGATATGGTTAGCCACGCGGGTACATGAATAATACCTAATGCACCATGCGCTACACCCGAACTGTACCCTTTGATAATAAAAATGAGTACCGCACTACAACCAATGATAAAACTGCCTAGCGAAGATATCGCAATAGCTTGTCGCACAGACAACCCGCAACGCTGTAAAAAAGGCACCGTTAATGCACCGCCGCCGATGCCAACGAGCCCTGAGATAACACCAATGCTTGTTGAACCCACGCTTAACCAACGCTGCTTAATATGTTTAGCGTTCACTTCGCGTTTACTTTGCGGTAGCGACATGCGAATGGCGAGTACCACCAATACCGTCGAAAACAACATTTTCAGCCAGTGCGGGTCGACAGCAGTCACTAAAAATGCCCCTACCATCGCGCCTAACGACAATCCGGGTAACACGCGGACGACCCAAAAGCGCTCCTGTAAACCCGAGCGATAATGGCTAAAGGCCGAACTCGCGGTTGTCATGCAAATCGTAGCCAAACTCGTTGCGATTGCAGTCGGCATCACCAATGCCGGCTCAATACCTAACTCAGGCGCAAGATAGACGAGCAGCGGCACAATAACTAAGCCACCACCAATACCCAGTAAACCCGCTAAGGTCCCGGCCAGCACACCGCCCAATAGGCACCAAACAATGACTGTAAGTTCCATATGCTATTTCCCTGCCCTTACAAAACCACCCAAGCCCATGCTTTCCATTTTTTCTGAAATCATGCTTCGAACTTGCTCAGGTCTACGCGCCTGTAATGCCTTAGCCAACATCACTTGCAATGTACTCGAACGTACGTTCCGCAAAATCCAGCGAACGCGATCGACGTTATAACTGTTCATACTTAACTGTCGATAACCCATCGCCACAAGTAACAAAGCTCCACCCGGGTCACCGGCGAGTTCACCACAGACGCTGACAGGTTTGCCGAGCTCTTCACACCGTCGTGCAATTTCATCGAGGCTGGCAAGTACGGCAGGATGGTAGGCATCGTACAGACTCGCAACACGCCGATTATTGCGATCGACGGCAAGTAAGTATTGGGTTAAATCATTGCTGCCCACCGAGAAAAAATCGACTTTGCTTGCCAACATGGGGAGCTGATAAATCGCGGCGGGTACCTCTATCATAACGCCCAACTGAGGTTGAAATAAGTTAACACCGACCGCGCAACCTTGCTCTTCGGCGACTTCAAAGTAAGCCTGTTTAAGTAAGCGTGAAGCCTCTTCCACTTCGCTCACACTGGTAATCATCGGTAGCAAAATACGTAAATTACTGCGCCCGATGCTCGCTCGTAACATCGCTCGAATTTGTACCAAAAATATCTCTGGGTGATCGAGTGTGAGTCGAATCCCACGCCATCCTAAAAACGGATTATCTTCCTGTAATTGTAAGTAGGGCAGCGGCTTGTCACCCCCCACATCCAAAGTCCGCATAATGACAGGCTGGTCTGGGAAGCAATCCAATACTTCCTTATACATTTCAACCTGTTCATCCTCTGTCGGCAATTGTTCGCGCATCATGAAAGGGATTTCAGAGCGATACAGTCCTACACCATCAATATTGAGGTGTTTTAAGTGCTCCTGATGAATATCGAGTCCCAAGTTGAGATGCAGGCTGACACGTTGTCCATCTTGCGTTTGTGCTGGCAAATGCGCATGTTCTGCAACGATGGATTTCAGCTCTTCTTCTTCATCAGCTAAGTGTTGATACTGCTCGCGCACTTGCGGCGGCGGGTTAATGTAGACTTCGCCCGTATACCCATCAACAATCAGGATTTTTTCGGAGAAATAATGTAACTCAATATCATCCACGCCTAAGACAGCGGGAATACCCATGCTTCGTGCCATAATCGCGGCATGCGAGTTACTTGAGCCTCGTAAAGAGATGATGCCAGCAATTTTGGTGCGTGGTAGCTCCGCCAACATTGACGCTGTCACCTCGTCGGCGACCAATATACCTTGCTCGGGAAACGCTCGCCGCTTACGTTGACGTTGCTGCAAGTGCATGAGTACTCTTTGCCCAATATCTCGCACGTCCGTCGCACGCTCGCGAAGATAAGAGTCCTCGAGTGCTTCAAACTGATCAACAAACTCTTCGACCACGTGCTTTAACGCGGTTTGTGCTCGCCACCCTTGTCCGATCATTGCTTCAACGGCATTGCCTAAACTTGCCGCATCCAACATACCTTGATAGACATCGAATATTGCCAAAGTATCGTCAGGCACCTGACCATACATACGTTCGGCAAGTTGCTTTAATTCAGCACGGGTACGCGCGACGGCCTGTCGAAACTTGCGTACTTCATGTAGCGGACGGTCGGTTTTTTGCGGTGATACTTCCTTTAAACTGACCTCGGGTCGCGCAACATACGCATCCCCAATCGCTACTCCCGGCGAGCCAGGCAAAGCTTGAATGCTGTGCACCCAAGGCGAGTGCTCATCGGTGAGTAGACCCTTAGTATTTGCGTGTGCGATGACGACCGATAGCTGTGCCGCCAATGTCACGACAAAGGCCTCTTCCTCACGCGTAAAGTGACGCGCCTCACTTTGATGAACAACAAGAATCCCCAGCACTTTACGGCGATGGATAATGGGCGCTGCCAGTAACGCGCGGTACTGCGACTCATTCGAGTCTAGTAGTTCTTTGTTAGCTGGATGATTACTGATATCAGCAATATTCAGTGGCTCTTCACGTTGCGCGGCGAGCGAGATAATACCATCCCCAAAATCAACTCGAATCGGCTCGCCAGACGCATCCGCTAAACCATCACTTGCCGCCATCACGTACTGATGGGCTTGGGCATCGGCTAAAAATACGCTACAGCTGTCTGTCTCAAGTGCCGAGCGCACTTGAGACACCATCGTGCGAAGCGCCAGCTGAAAGTCAGCCGCTTTATTCACACTTTCGACGATCCGCTGTAGCGTCACCAGCATCATTAACGCTTCCGTCTATTTGAACGACCATGCCGAGCATGGCGGTTCGAGGTCTTTGGGGTGTTCAGACTGGGCATTGCATACGCAGCGAACTCTCTCATCACGCGTCGGTAAACGTCACGTTTAAACGAGACGACTTGACGCACAGGGTACCAAAAACTGACCCAGCGCCAGCCATCAAACTCCGGGTGTCCGGATTGTAAAACGTCGACATCTTCTTCACGACACTTCAGTTTTAACAGAAACCATTTTTGTTTCTGTCCAACACACATGGGCCGTTGTTCTCGCCGAATTAACCGCTTGGGTAAACGATAGCGAAACCAGTGACGGCTGGTGTACAGAATTTCTACCTGCTCTGGCTTGAGACCGACCTCTTCCCAAAGTTCTCGGTACATCGCCTGTTCAGGGGTCTCACCATCATCTATGCCGCCTTGCGGAAACTGCCAGCTATGCTGATTAATACGGCGAGCCCAAAATACCTGCCCATGCCCGTTACAGATGACGATTCCTACGTTTGCTCGGAATCCTTCAGCATCTATCACGCGAGCATCCTCAATTATTCTTTGATAAAGTGATTCTTCCATAAAGGGCGACTTGGGGCAAATCAAATGCGTTATACAGTACCGACGCCAACCTCTGTAGACGAACTATTACAGCGCGCAAATCGGCTAACAGGACAATCATTCGCCCAGTTAGCAAAGATAGCCAACTTACACATGCCCAACGATTTAAAGAAGGATAAAGGTTGGGTGGGCATGATGCTCGAACAACACTTAGGCGCCAGTGCGGGATCTAAGCCGCTGCAGGACTTTCCTGATCTGGGTGTAGAGCTAAAAACATTACCCGTCGATGAACAAGGCCAACCATTGGAAACGACCTTTGTATGTGTTGCCCCGTTGCTAAATACGTCTGGGTTGAACTGGTTAAACAGTAACGTACGTAATAAGTTAAGCTGTGTATTATGGTTACCCATCGATGGACGTCGAGCCGTTCCTTTAGCAAAACGCGTCGTCGGTCAGCCTTTTTTGTGGCGTCCAACAAACGAACAAGAGCAAGCCTTGCAGTCGGATTGGGAAGAACATATGGATCGTATTGCATTAGGTGAGGTCGAATCGATCACAGCACGACAAGGCGAGTTTTTGCAAATTCGCCCGAAGGCTGCGGATGGTAGCGCGCTCACTGAGGCGGTCGGACCCAACGGTCAGATGATCCAGGTGCGTCCGCGGGGCTTTTATTTAAAGAAAACATTTACCCGAGCGATACTAGAACAGGTGTTTAATGCAGTTTAACGTCACCCCACAAGCAAAGCGTAATGCCATTACGTTCTGTGCTGTTGCGATAGGGCTCATCGCACTTTTGGTTTTTATGCATTTAGTGCGAGATGATATTCCCGTTGGCATTTCTGTGGTCATCGGTGCTGCGGCTGGTATTTTGTTGCTACTTGGCGTAGGAAAGCTGATTGAGCCCCCCGTATCATTAGCCATCACCCCAGACACCATTCGTTACATTCACCGAAAAGGCGAGTGGCAATTGGATTGGGACAATGTAGTGCGTTTCGATATTCCCCGAGTGCACCGCTTAATGGAGCTCGAGGACGCGCCGTTTTTAGGCTTTCGTGTTTACAACAACGATGCAATTTTGCAAACCATTTCGCCCCGCTTAGCGTCTGCTATCTTATTTGAGCAACGCCAGTTGATGACCATGGCGTTGCGTCACGAGCGTCCAGAACAAGCTGACTACAGTGAGTACTTTGATATACCCGAGCGTTTTGTCAGCTCAGAGGGACGTGTTTATAAGGGGCTTATCGCAGTCTTTGGTCGCCGCATGGAACAAATGCGCGAACTACTCGGTTACGATCTTTATGTCAGCGCAAACGCACTTGATCGAGACATCTATGAATTTAGAAGTCATCTGCAACGACTGCAGGCATCTCGACAAGAAGCGAAACTGGACAATACCCGTTAACGCGTTAAACGCTCGAAGTCGGGGATTGTGTAAGCCTCGACTTCCGGCTTTTGAAACAAATAGCCTTGCATGAGCTCAACGCCGTTGTACTTAAGATAGTAGTATTCCTCTATCGTTTCGATGCCTTCTGCTACAAGCGTGATGTCTAATTCTTCTGCGGCACGCTGAACCGCTGCAAACAGCGCCTTTTTGATGCGATCCTCATGAATATTTCGAATCAACTTCATATCGATTTTTAGTAAATCGGGTTGAAAGTCTGCTAACAAGTTTAGTCCAGCATACCCCTCACCAAAATCATCAATGGCTGTTAAAAAGCCATGTTCACGATAGGTTTTGAATACATCAACGAGTAGACTGTGATTCTCGACCTTCTCGTGCTCGGTCACTTCGAAAATAATATTTTCACGTGGCAATCCAGTTTTACGTGCTGTTTTGAGCGTTTGCGCAAGACATGTCTCGGGTTCATAGATCGCGTTAGGCATGAAGTTAATGCTCACTTTCGACGGTAATTGAATGCGAGCAGCGGTCTCTATTGCCGTCATCCGACACGTTTGATCAAAGGTATACTTGTTCGAATCATTGACTCGAGATAATACCTCACCGGCACCTTCTCCGTTAGAGCCTCTTACTAGGGCTTCAAACGCAAACACGTTTTTACTGTGCACGTTCACTATCGGCTGAAAAGCCATTTTGATGTCAAAGCCTAGTTCAGACTGGCAATCGCATGATGGACAAGCCGCCATGTTTAGGTTCCTCGTTTCAATTATTTATCGCGTGATCTAAGGTAACGGAATATAGGCTGATTTTGATCAATACAAAAATGCACGCGCCACGACAAATTTTTCTTGCCTTTATTTGAATATAGTGTAATTAAGCGCTGCGTATATCGAATGGAGATTTTAATGGAAGTTTTAGGTTGGAAAGAATGGGGGCAGTTGCCCGACATCGGGATTGATGCAATTCACATGAAAGTTGATACCGGTGCCAAGACGTCTTGTTTGCATGCATTCAAATTAGAGCCTTTTGAAAAGGATGAACAGCCTTGGCTTCGTGTCCATGTTCATCCGCATCAAGACAGTGTTGAGGAGCATGTCTTTGAAGCCCCTATTCATGACCAGCGTGAAGTCACTGATTCCGGCGGTCATACGGAAGTTCGCTACGTCATAAAAACACGACTGTGTCTTGGTCAGTTTGATGGAGCCGTTGAACTCACTTTAACCAACCGCGATACTATGAAGTTTCGCATGCTGCTAGGTCGACAAGCTATGCGGAAGCGGTTTATGGTAAATCCAGAACTGGCTCATCAACTAGGAGAGCGCCCATGAGAATCGCCATTCTATCTCGAAATTCCAAACTTTATTCGACACGTCGCTTAATCGAAGCTGCGAAAGCGCGTGGTCATGACGTCGACGTGCTAAATCCGTTAAGCTGCTATATGAATATCAATGCGCGAGAGTCATCAATTCATAAACATGGTGTGGAATTACCTTATTACGATTGTGTCATACCTCGTATCGGTGCTTCCGTGACTTTCTACGGTACTGCCGTATTGCGTCAGTTTGAGATGATGGGAACCTACCCGCTGAATGAATCGGTAGCGATTTCCCGTAGCCGCGACAAGTTGCGCTCACTGCAGTTACTCTCTCGCAAAGGGATCGGTTTACCCACAACCGGTTTCGCGAGTCAGCCTCAGGATATTCCTGATCTCATTGATATGGTCGGTGGTGCGCCTCTAGTCATTAAATTGCTCGAGGGAACACAAGGCATTGGCGTCGTTTTAGCAGAAACCCGGCAAGCCGCTGAAAGTGTTATCGAGGCGTTTATGGGACTACAGTCAAACATTATGGTGCAAGAGTATATTCGCGAAGCCGGTGGCGCCGATATTCGCTGCTTTGTTATCGGCGATAAAGTCATCGCAGCTATGAAGCGCCAAGCAAAAGAGGGAGAGTTTCGCTCTAATTTACACCGTGGGGGTAGCGCATCACTGATTAAACTGACACCCGCCGAACGCGCAACAGCGGTTAAAGCCGCCAAGACCATGGGTCTTAATGTAGCGGGTGTTGATTTGTTACGCTCTAACCACGGCCCACTGGTCATGGAAGTTAACTCATCTCCAGGACTTGAGGGGATTGAAGCGGCGACCGAAAAAGATGTCGCGAGTCAAATTATTGCATTTATGGAAAAGAATGCCAAAGCTCATAAAACGCGCACTAAGGGACGCGGCTAATGGCAGCGAGAAAGCCGCGTATGGCGGTGTTTGAATTGGCAGGCTGTCGGGTTGAGCCAGGTAGTCACCAGCATGTACGTTTGCCAGCAGCGCGTTTATATAACGATGCGCCGCTCGACCTAAGAGTCGATGTTTTTCATGGTGTTAAGCCAGGCCCCGTACTACTATTAAGCGCCGCAATTCACGGCGATGAACTGAACGGTATCGAAATTTGTCGGCAAATCATTCAGCGCATTAACCCATTGGAACTTGCTGGCACGCTCATCGTTGTGCCCATCGTCAATCTATTTGGCTTTATTCAGCAATCTCGTTACTTACCGGATCGAAGAGATCTCAACCGTTGTTTTCCTGGCTCCGAACGGGGCGCTTTAGGCTCCCGTATTGCCCACCTCTTTAACGAGGAACTTGTTCAAAAGGCTTCGCACATTGTGGATTTGCACACCGGTGCCATCCATCGCAGTAATTTGCCACAAATTCGTGTCGACATTGATAACGAGAGTGCTTTGGCAATGGCAAAAGCCTTTGGTTCTCCGGTCATTCTCAATTCAAAAGAGCGGGACGGCTCCTTGCGCGCGTTAGCCAATAGTTTAGGAATTCCACTTATTTTGTATGAAGCGGGCGAGGCGCTACGATTTGACGATGCCTCGATAAACTCAGGCGTGGTTGGTGTTATTAATGTACTTAAGCACCTCAAAATGCTTAAAGGACGACGCCAAGGCCGAAGAATATCGCCGGTCATTTCAAGCCGTTCTACTTGGGTACGCGCCGAAAAAGATGGCTTGGTGCTTCGCAAAGTTGAACTCGGGCAAACAGTGCAACCTGAACAAGTTTTAGCACACATTGCCAGCCCGCATGGTGACGATGTCGATGTGATCACCTCCCCCGTGCCAGGTATTATCATCGGCTGTACTAACATCCCTGTTGCAAACGAAGGCGAAGCACTATTTAACATCGCACAATTCGAGTCAGACAGTTTAGAAGAAGCGACCGATATTATAGATTCCTTTACTGAAACTTATGAATGAAATGACTGACTGCTTAATGAACTTTCAGCGCGGTTTGCGCCACTGCGACGGACAAGTGAATATTTACCAAGCTGTGCTAAAGGCCTTTTGTGAACAATATGCAAATCGCCTTTGCCAGCATCACAGCATCGCAAGTGATGCGCTCTATCAAGAACTCCACTCTCTGAAAGGACTGAGTGCGACCATAGGTGCTCAGTCTCTTAGCGAGCTAACAGAAAGCGCATTTAAGAACTGGACAAGCATGAGTGATGACTCAAGAATAAAAGCACTCGACAGTATACAATTTGAGTTATCAAAAGTCCTTGACGAGATTAAAGAATACTTAACACAAAATAACTGATTAAAATAAGCGCAATCTTATTTATTTTTCGCTATTATCAGTCGATATAACAATAACAATAAACATTCGAACAAAATGTTATGCCAGAGTCCAGCAGAGCGATACAATTCGAGCGCTCCGCCAATGATGTCTACGTCAGTGTTTTAAAATCGGCAAAGGACACGACCGCGGAGCAGATCAAGACGGCTTTTGAAATGAGCCGTTTTGCTGAGGCGCTGTTGGTTAATGAAAATGTCTTTGAACAAGTCATAAAAAACTTTAAGCAATGGCAACTGAGTGAACAGACGCCCTCTAGCCGGTACTCTGAGCGTATCGCCACGCTGGAAGACGCCCGTCTATACGTGATAATCAGCGATGACCACATGACCGCCACCTTAAGCTGTGACGCCGCACAAGGCGGTACGCCTATCGAACGCCAAGATGTCCTCGAAGCGCTCAAAGGTGCTGGAGTCGTAGCGGGTATAAAGCGAAAAATGGTCGACAAAGTCATCAACCATGCCCAAAACGTAGAGCCCGGCAGTCATTTTGATGCCATTATTGCCCGAGGCGTGACCGCAAAAAATGGGCATAACGCCTGGTTTGAACGACTGGTCGACGATGCTCGGCAACGTGTTTTACGTCCGCAAGCGCGCGAAGATGGAACGGTGGACATGCGTGATTTAGGTGAACAAGTCACGGTGTTGGAAGGTGATCCTTTACTGCGCAAACATCCTCCGACTAAGGGTCGCCACGGCTGCACGGTAAAAGGTGATGTCATCGAAGCCTTCGACGGCGAAGATACTGACATGGCGCCTGGGGAAGGCGCTCGCTTTGATGATAATGACCCAATGACAATTATTGCCGCTCGCACAGGGATGCCTTGGTTTACGCACAACTCTGCCAGTGTTGATGATGTACTTACCCTGAAAACCGTTGATGTTTCTACTGGCCATGTGAAGTTCAAAGGCAGTGTTATTGTTACTGGTAACGTCACAGAAGGCATGCGCGTTGAATGCACGGGTGATATCACCGTAGCTGGTTATGTTGATTCCGCTCACCTTTTCGCTGGTGGGAGTATTACCGTTCGTAAAGGTTGCATTGGTCACATCTCGTCAGAAGATGAACAACGCTTGCAAAGTGATGAGGCTTATATCCCCCACTTATCATCCAAACTTCATGCCAATGATTCGATCTGGTGTGCCTATGCACAGTATGCTTTTTTAAAATGTAATCAGTCGCTGACTATCGACCGACAACTGACTCACTGTCATGTTGTGTGTCATGGGGAGGCATTTATCGGTGGGCAAGATAACTCGGCTCGAGGAAAAATCATCGGCGGAACCTTTGAGACCTGTGCCCACATCTGTGCAGGCCAATTGGGCGCTCGAGCAGGGACACTCACTCGCTTTATACTCAGTGTACCACCGCCACCAATCAGCACCTTACAGGCACTGAGCCAGTTATATCATCAATTACGCGCGATAACCTCACGCTTAAGAAGAGTAGAAAAAGGTATTACACGCTGCCAGTCGCTTGCCAATAGTGAGCAACAAAAGTCACTGAAGCACTCACTTGTAACGGGCGCTAAGTCGGAGCTTGAAAGGTTACGCAGTATACAGAATGACCTCAAAGTTATGCGCGCTTCGCTAAAAAATCATACGACACTGCGTATTATGGCAGCAAAAGAGGTATTTCCTGGTGTTCAACTCGAATACGATCATAAAAAACTGCGCATCAAGGAACATCGAGGTGGTACACTGTTACTACTTAAAGATCATGAACTACGAATGGATATCCTCAGATAACTTATGCCCGCTCAATCGACCTCTGATGCCGTAGCTCGGCTACTCAGCCGTCACCAAGATGCAGAGTGGCTGTCCACTCCTCGCGATAAGCGTTTAGTGATACACCCCGATGGCAGCCAATTAGCAACCCTGTTCGACAACGCGTGGTGTCTGCATGCGGGTCATGCGATGCATTATTCACATGCCTATACTCAGGCGCTATCCCCAAAGCTCGAGGCTTATCAGTTGATACTGTTGGTGGTTGCGAAGGAGCAGTCTCTTAATCAATGGATACTGCACCAACTGTCCCTTCAAGCCCCGTCCGCTCGCATTCTGATCGTCGGCGAAAAACGCGGCGGTGTTACTAGCTTGGTAAAAAAATTGCCTCCCGCCTTTTTAAAAGCACAAAAACTTGCCTCGGGTAATCATTGCCAACTATTTCAAACCCGCGTCCTAACAAAGCCGTTGACGGATTCAGAGGCACCTGCACTGAGTGGATTCGATGTGGATTGGCGAGGTGTTTCTGCCTCATTCAGTGCGTACCCGGGAGTTTTTAGCCAAGGCCGGCTGGATGCAGGTACTGCATTGTTACTTGAACATTTGCCCGAGGCGATTCATGGCAACGTGCTTGATTTTGCATGTGGATGCGGTGTCATTGGCGCACTCGTCGCACAGAAGTTCGCCGTCGAACTGACAGCATCCGATGTTAGTCCAATGGCCATTGCGAGTACGCAAATGAACTGGGAGAAGCTTGGCATCCACGGGCGTTTAATACTCGCTGACGGTCTATCAAGCCTTAGCGATGGGTCATTTAATTGGATCCTTAGCAACCCCCCATTTCATACCGGATTACGCACCGATTACGACATTGGTGAGCAATTTATTAAACAGGCATTTAAGAAACTCGCACCGAACGGCACACTGGTCATTGTTGCGAACCGGTTCTTACCGTGGCCAGAACACATGCGGCAGGTATTCGGTCATTGTGATGAACTGGCTGATAATGGCAAGTTTAAAGTGTTACTAAGCAAACGCTTAAGTTGAATATACAAATCTTCGCGCTGAATACATTGATATTTAGATGCACACTCATTAACCATTTGATAACATAGTCTAAACAGGATAACAAAGTCGTTTATACAGCAAAATAATGCAAACCATTTCGCTCAAAAGAGGCTTAATCTACATTGTTCTATTGATTACCGTTGTCGCCCTTGCTATCGGTTTCAGTATCAATCTATTCAGCCAAGTTAGCCAATACCGTCAAGCACTTTTGGAACGCAGTGAATCCGATGCTCGAATGATTGCCGCGCACGCAGTGCAAAACTTAGCATTTAGCGATAACACCGCTGAACAACGGCGGCTCGCGACGTTGAGCAACAACCAATTTATTCAACATGTGCATATCTATAAAATTGATACTGTCAGCGGCGACTTGAGCTTTTTCTCAAGTTATAACAAGGAAGGGCTCGCCCCCATTCCTGCTAAGTTTGCACAAATAGAAAGATTAACCGCACCCCGTTTACAAGACGATTATATTGAGGTTGCCCAAGCGATACAGCTGGATGGTCAAGTCGTCGGTTACGTATATCTGCGCGCAAGTGCCGACGAATTAAGACTCTTCAAGTTACGTTCGATTGCGGTCGCGTGCACTGTTTTTGTATTAACGCTGCTCATGTGCACATTATTAGCGCTGCGTTTACGCCGTATATTAAGTCAACCGCTTGATAGGATCGTTGACATTGTGTCACAGATATCGCGAAACAAAGACTACGGTCTTCGCTTGCCGGAATCTCGCGTTAATGAGTTCAATGAATTAGGTAATGCCCTCAACATCATGCTCGAGCGTGTACAACATCATATTTTACGCCAACAAAAGGCGGAACGAGAAGCCAGTCAGTTGAACGCAGAGCTTGAGCAACAAGTCACTCAACGAACAAAAGCACTACGCGAATCAAACCAGGAACTGCTCACCACACTCGAACAGCTGCATAAGTATCAGGGACAACTGGTTGAGTCGGAAAAAATGGCATCTCTCGGCGATATGGTGGCCGGCATAGCCCATGAGGTAAATACGCCTATCGGCTTGTCGGTCACCGCTTCAACGCTGCTACAAGATAAGCTGGAGGTCATGCGTGAAAAGTTCGATGAAAAGCGCATTTCAACCAATGAGTTTGCTCGCTTTCTTGAAGACTGCACAGAAAATCTATCCATTATCTATCGCAATTTAAATCGCGCAGCGGATCTTGTAACAAGCTTTAAGCAAGTGGCTGTCGACCAATCTACTGAAATCGATAGAGCGATTGATATTGAACAGTTCACTCGCGATTTGCTGATTTCGGTTAAGCCGCGTCGACTCGACATCGAAAAATTTCCAATTGAGATTAGTTTTGACCCAGGACTTTGTGTGGTCACTAAAGCCGGACCTTTGAACCAAATACTTATAAATTTAATTACCAACTCGATGGTGCACGGATTTGATCGCCGCGAACAAGGAAAAGTTAACATTTTATTTGAACGACGTGAAAGCGAACTCGAAATCACTTATCGCGATGATGGCAAAGGTGTTCCTAATGAGATCGGTAAAAAGATATTTGATCCTTTCGTCACAACAAAGCGCGGCTCTGGCGGTAGTGGTTTAGGCTTACACCTTGTCTATAACTTAGTGACCCAGGTATTAGACGGTCAGATACACTTTTTTAGCGAACTTAATCACGGCGTTGAATTTATTGTTCGTTTTCCGGTCAAATCGTGCGAAAATCAAACTTAACTGGGGTTTTTGTTGAAAATTTTTGAACAAAAGTCATAATGTGGCATCAATAGAACTGTATTTAATACATTTTAATTCGTCACTCGAACTCATTGCTAGGAACGCATTGCTTTATGAACGCCAGACTTTTAATTGTTGAAGATGAGGTGGTTACTCGCCAAACATTAACACGACTTTTTCAGCAAGAAGGTTATGAAGTGTTTGACGCTGCTGACGGCTTGCAAATGGAAAATATCATGCGTCAAGAGCGTATCGATGTTGTTATCATGGATGTTAACCTTCCGGGTAAAAACGGTCTCGAGCTTGCAGAGTCTTTACGTGAAAGAGATAACATTGGCCTTATCTTCTTAACAGGAAGAGACAGCGAAGATGATCGTCTACTTGCGCTGGAGCTTGGTGCAGACGATTATCTAATCAAGCCATATAACCCTAAAGAACTGACTATTCGTGTTCGTAACTTGTGCCGTCGTATCGAATCGTCACGTTCAAGCAGCCCCGTCGATAACGATAGTGTACAATTTAACTTCCACGGCTGGCGTTTAAACAGTGACAGCCGTTGCTTATACTCTCCCGACAATCAAATGTTTAGATTGCCCAAGAGTGAGTACCGCGCGCTTGAACTGTTCTTAACGAACCCTGGCCGTATTCTGGACCGTGAGACACTCGTAAAACGTATGTTGGACCGTGACTTACGTCCCAATGACCGAACTGTCGATGTGGCTATTCGCCGCATTCGTCGTCATTTTGAATCACATCCAGACACGCCCAATTTAATCACCACCATTCACGGTGAAGGTTATCGGTTTATAGGCGAGGTAGAGCAAGAGTCTCAATGAGACTGTTGCTCTAGCCATTGTTGAATCTGCTGACGGTGTGGGATCACATTGTCAGCCCACTCTACTAGCCACTGCTCCGCGGTTGGCCAACCCCACGACTCCTTCTCAAGGTTTTCCATATATACGGCCAAAGCCTTGAGTCCTACGGAACGACAGGCTCCCTTGACTTTGTGCGCTTGTGAGCGCAACTGTGCCTCGTCTTTCTTCGTCGCGGCTTCGTGCAATAGGCTTGCATAACCCTGTATCACTTGATCAAAGGTTTTTAGCGTCATTTCTAATCCATCTTCGCCCAGCGACTCGTAGTATTGTTGCAGCAGTTCGGTATCGATTACATCCGAATTTGTCATAAGTTATCCATTTCGAATCTAAAACCTTATCCTGTGCGTAATCGTACATTGAGTCAACCGATACCTTTAATCGGTTTTATTTGATTAATTTTTAGCTTCGGGAATGAAATGATCCCCCTATCTAAGATATACTACCGGACCTAGAGTTTATGCTTGATAAATTGAAGAAAGAGCGGAGTTCCAAACGAATGCCGAACAGTATGCCCGACGTAGCCAACCAAACACAGGCCCAGACTGAAGGGACCTTAGATTGGGTAGGCATGAGCAATATCGAAGTACCTATGATGGTTGCAGCTTCTGACGCATCAGAGCGTCCTGTTGCAGCTCACGTTGAAGCTTTTGTTAATTTAAAAGACCCAAAAGCAAAAGGCATTCACATGTCTCGCCTTTATCTTCTTTTGGATCAACTATCAACCGAAGGTGAGTTAAGTCACGCTTCTTTGAAGCAATTGTTACGTGACTTTATTGAAAGCCATCAAGACATCAGTGATCGCGCCTTCATCAAGTTTGATTTTGATTATCACCTTCGTCGTGAGTCACTGATTAGCCGCAAAAAAGGATGGAAAGCCTATCCGGTCAGTTTAACCGGTCGCTATGATGAAGGTCACCTGAATCTTGAGTTGGCGGTTGATGTGCCCTATTCGTCAACATGCCCATGCTCTGCCGCATTGGCTCGTCAACTTATCCAAGAAGCATTCGATGCAAAGTTTGCCGAGCAAGAGCATATTGATAAGGCGACTATCCATCAATGGCTTGGTACTACCGAAGGCATCGTTGCAACGCCACACAGTCAGCGCTCCACAGCGCAAGTCAAAGTAGCGCTGAGCGATAGCGTAGAAGAATTCCCGATTGTTGCACTGATCGATGCGATTGAAGACGCACTTAAGACCCCCGTTCAAGCAGCGGTTAAGCGTGAAGATGAGCAAGAGTTTGCGCGTCTAAATGGGCAGAACTTAATGTTCTGCGAAGATGCATCACGCAGATTACAGCACCGTCTTAATCAAATGCCTATCTTTGAAGACTTCTGGGTACGCGTTAATCATTATGAATCATTACATGCGCATGACGCAGTGAGTGTAACCACTAAAGGTGTGAAAGGTGGTTATAGCTCTTAAGCTAAAATCATCGAATGCGCGATTAAAAAGCTTGGCAACCGCCAAGCTTTTTTACTTTTTGGCACACTAGTTGCAATAAATATCTCAGCAAATCATCCGTCAAACTTTTGTTGAGGTGTCACGATGGAAATTATTCTATTACTGTTCGTTGTTGTATTAATTGCTGTAGCTGTTGTTGCGAGTCGCATGTCAGAAAGCTATGTCCCCTATCCTTATAAGATGAAGGATGTCACTTTTTGCTCAGCACAAGAAGCACAATTTTTGACATTACTTGATAAAGCCGTCAGTGACGACTTTAGGATTTTTACCAAAGTTCGCTTGAGTGATCTTGTTTCCGTCAAAAGCGGTCTTTCTCGCGCTGCTCAAAAGGATGCGCAGACCAAAGCAAGTCAACGAATCCTCGATTACGTATTGTGTGATATTGATACGATGGAAATCAAAGCCGTTATCGAGCTCGAGCCTGCATCGCCACAGCTGAACCAGCAAAAACGCAATTTATTTTTGAAGAATGCGCTCGGTGCTGCGGGCCTGCCATTTCTCCGCTTTAAAGCCCAACCGGGTTATCGTGTGGCCGAGTTAAAACAGTATATACACGCTAAAATTCAGCAGGCGGAGCATATTAAAGCTGCTATCCCGGGTGATCAACAACGCCCAGCAACGGGCGAAAACCATGGCAAGCACGGCCATGAATCACCTATTGCAGCTTAAGCCGACATTTGTAAGACTTCGTGTATGGATGCACACTTGCTCTCTTGGGTTTATCACCCTATTGTACTGGCCACATTAGCGCTCATTATTGAGCGCTTTTTTTCGTTGCCAGAACATTGGCATCCCCTAACGATCTTCCGCTTATTTGCCAAGTTTCTGACAGATAAGGTATGTCACCAAGACCACGGCAACACGCAGCAAACTGTCGCTGGAGCCTTGTTGCTTGGGCTTTTGCTACTGATATGTTTGCTTCCCGTGAGCATCATTCAAATGAGTGCCGAATTGCATGAGCTAACCGGTGTTGTCTGGCTTTGGTTTGCAATTAAATACAAACGTACATTAAATCAGACAAAACTCGCCGCTATGGCGCTGAATAAAGGGCAAAAACGTGCCGCTCGAGCTATCGTGAGTCGATTCGTGCCCTTTGACTGCGAACAGCTCAGTCAAATAGGCCTCGCCAAGGCAATTTTTGAGGTTCGTTTGCGGATTCTCGTTGTTAATGTGCTCGCGCCTTTACTTGCTTGGTACGTATCGGGACCTATCGCCGCACTCGCGATACGCCTAATTATCGAGTGCCATCACTTATGGCCCGTACCCGCCCCACGCTACCAGCACTTTGGTCGCGCCGCTCAAGTGCTCTATCAGACAATTGAATCACTGGCTTTAGTCGTACCTGCCTTACTTTTACGACCTTGGCTTTGGCTCATAAGAAGACGCCCAGCAGTCGCGCTACGACAAGGCCAAGGCTTGTCGCTCGGTGCGTTTATGTGGTTAGATTCACAAAGTCGGTTGTACAACTTGAGTCTCGGTGGCCCGCAAAAATACCACCATAAACGGCTCAGTCGTACACGCTTCGATGGCACTCTTTCACCCCAAATAGTACAAAATAAGCTTTATTTAACAGGTATTTGGCTCGATATAATAATAATCATGCAGGTTTTTCTGTGTTTGGTTTTGTTCATTTATCGACCCTGAGGTCGAGTTCGTATATACTGTGCGCCCTAATAAGCAACCGAAAGTAATTATGAAAACCATTGATGTAATTGGCATCGGCAACGCACTCGTCGATCAGGAATTTGAAGTCAGCGAAGACTTCCTAGCCAAACACCATTTGGAAAAAGGCATGATGGCACTCATTGAGGAAGAGGATCAGAATAAACTGATCGCCGAGCTCAGTACGATGGGTGACCTTAAAAAGCAATGTGGCGGTGGCTCTGCGGCTAACTCGTTGGTCGCATTTGCACAGTTTGGTGGCTCAGCTTTTTATTGTTGTAAAGTCGCTAACGATGAAGCGGGCGATTTTTATCAACGTGACCTAGAGCACGTCGGTATCCAAACTAACCTCACCAGCCAAAATAATGACGGTACCACAGGTCGTTGTTTAGTGATGGTCACCCCCGATGCCGAGCGCACGATGCGTACACATCTTGGTATTACTGCCGATTTGTCGACTCATGAACTTCATCCTGAGGCAATTGCCGCTGCGAAATACCTCTACATCGAAGGATACTTAATTACTTCTGAAATCGCCCGTGAAGCTATTGCAGAAGCAAAACGCGTTGCCCGCGAAAACGATACTAAAATTGTCATGACTTGCTCCGATCCCGCGATGGTTAAATACTTCCGCGATGGTATCGATGAAATTCTAGATGGCGGTGTCGACTTGATGTTCTGTAATAGAGAAGAAGCCGAACTTTTGACAGGTGAGACGGATCCACACGCCGCTGCACAACGTTTATTAAACTGCGCATCGACCGTTGCTATCACACTCGGTAAAGAAGGTGCGTTAATTGCTGATTCTGAGCGTCAGATTCATATTCCAGGCGTTCCTGTTCAAGCGGTCGATACTAACGGCGCAGGCGATATGTTTGCCGGTGCCATGCTATACGGTATTACTCAAGATATGGAACTTGAGCAAGCGGGTCGACTCGCCAGTTTAGCAGCAGCAGAGCTTGTCACTGAGTTCGGCGCGCGCTTGAGCAAAGAGCGTCAACAGCAACTTTTAGAAAAGCTGCTAAGCTACGCTTAACACCCATTTTTTATGCAAAGGATAACGGTAGCATTATGAGTTTAAACGATCCTAAGTTCACCGATTTTAAAGTGGCAGATATTAACCTGGCTGATTGGGGCCGCAAGGAAATTGCCATTGCTGAATCTGAAATGCCCGCTTTGATGACTATTCGTCGTAAATATGCGGACGAGAAACCGCTTAAGGGCGCCCGTATTATTGGTTGTATCCATATGACCATTCAGACGGCTGTACTTATCGAAACTTTGGTTGAACTCGGTGCGGACGTGCGCTGGTCTTCTTGTAATATCTTCTCAACCCAAGACCACGCAGCCGCGGCCATTGCTGCAGCCGGCGTTCCAGTCTTTGCTTGGAAAGGCGAGACAGAAGAAGAATACGAGTGGTGCCTAGAGCAAACCTGTAAGAAAGATGGCGAGCTTTGGGATGCAAATATGATTTTGGATGATGGCGGCGACTTGACGCTAATGATCCACGAGCAATTCCCAGAAATGTTGGAGAAGATCCACGGCATTACCGAGGAAACCACAACGGGCGTGCACCGCCTCCTTGATATGCTCAAGCAAGGCACCCTGCGTGTGCCTGCTATTAATGTCAACGACTCAGTAACTAAGTCGAAAAACGACAACAAATACGGCTGCCGCCATTCATTGAATGATGCCATCAAGCGCTCGACTGACCACTTAATGTCAGGCAAAAAGGCGTTGGTCATCGGCTATGGTGATGTAGGTAAAGGCTCTGCAGCGAGCTTACGCCAAGAAGGCATGATCGTTAAAGTCACAGAAATCGATCCAATTTGTGCTATGCAGGCGTGTATGGACGGTTATGAAGTGGTCTCGCCATACATTGACGGCGTCAATAGTGACGACGGTAGCACCATCAATAAAGCGTTGTTGGGTAATATCGACTTATTGGTTACCACGACAGGTAACGTGAACGTTTGTGACCGCCACATGTTAGCAGCGATTAAGTCGACCGCCGTGGTGTGTAACATTGGCCACTTCGATAACGAAATCGATACCGCGTTCATGCGCAAAAACTGGCGCTGGGAAGAAATTAAGCCACAGGTTCATAAGATCTACCGTTCTGATGACGACAACGACTACTTATTGTTGCTGGCTGAAGGTCGCTTAGTGAACTTGGGTAATGCAACGGGCCACCCTAGCCGTATTATGGATGGCTCTTTTGCCAACCAGGTGCTCGCACAAATGCACTTGTTCCAGCAGAAATTTGCCGACATGTCGATTGAACAGCAAAAAGAATACTTGCGGGTTGAAGTCTTACCGAAGCAGCTCGATGAGGAAGTCGCACGTTACATGGTGCAAGGCTTTGGTGGTGTGATCACGCGCTTGACTCAACAGCAAGCTGATTACATCCATGTTGAGGTCGAAGGTCCTTTCAAAACTGACGAGTATCGGTACTAATAATGCAAGACGAATTGATTATTCGCCCTATAACGGCCGCTGATTCAGCGGCCGTTATTAGTTTGGCAAACGAAGTTCACGGCGATAACTACCTGAATGAGGAATCTCTCGCGGCGCTACTCAACGCAGGCACAGTGGGTGACATTAATCTTTCATTCTTAGCGGAAAAGGCAGGCGAAATACTCGGTGTTCGGCTTACGGTCGCGCCGGGACAGTGGCCTATCGACGAGGCATGTACACCCGCCGCATGGCAGGTTTCGCCTGAGTATATTTGCTACTTTAAATGTGCTGCCGTTGCCGAGAATGCTCGCGGCTTAGGCGTTGGTAAAAAATTGCTGTCAGCTAGTATCGAGGCCGCCAAAAAGCTCGGTTGCGAAGCAGGACTCGCGCATATATGGATGCAAAGTCCGAACAACAGCGCTTATGGCTACTTCAGTGCGTGTGGTGGTGAACTAATAACCACGCATGCTAAACGTTGGTATCAAGCTTCGATTGAAGACGGCTATTACTGCCCCGTATGCGATGGTACTTGCTACTGTAAAGCCGGTGAAATGATACTCTATTTTTCATCTGAGCGACTTTAGTCCATGTACGATCCGCTTAATGACACCGAGCTCCCCAAGGCAGCGCCACGTGCAGGCTATTGGGCAGGTCATCCAGTCAAATGGCCAGCGAGTTTAAATCAGCTGCCTAAAACGACTGATGCACTCGTCATCGGTGGCGGCTATACGGGATTAAATGCAGCGATTGAACTGCGTGCACAGGGACGTGAAGTCACTGTCATCGATGCTGAGCAATTAGCTTGGGGGTGTTCAAGCCGCAATGCTGGCTTTGTCATGAAAAGTACCGGCCGGCTCGGCTTGAAGCACTGGCACGATAGCTTCGGTGAGGATGTCGGCTACGCAATGGCGAACGAGCATCAACTTGCCCTTGAGCGCATCAGAGCGCATGTAAAGCACTGCCCCGATCAATGTGACCTGCGCGAAGGTGGCTACGTCAAACTGGCACATAATAAAGGGGCGGTTAAAGCCCTGAGCGCGCAGTACCAATTCCTGCGTTCGATTCAACAGCCGGTGACATGGCTTGATAAACAGCAGGTTGCCGATACCATCAAGACACAACATGGCTTTGCGGGTCTGAAGTTTGATGATTGCTTTGCGCTCAATCCAGTAAAACTAGCCGCTAGCGTCGCTCGCCAAGCTCATCAAGCAGGCGCACAGCTAATAGAACACTGTGCGGCGGTCGCAATGCAGCGTTCGGATGATGGGTGGCGGGTAGACACAGCACGAGGCGAAATCGTCGCGCGTGATGTACTCTTTGCTACGAATGCATACACCACACAAAAGCTGTTCCCTGACCTTGCACAACGTAATTTGCCCGTGGTTTCTAGCGTGATTGTTACGCCACCGCTGAGTCGCGCGCAGCTCGACGCGACGGGGCTCAAAGACGACTACGCTTACATGGACACGCGCGTACTTAAGTATTACTTTCGCTTACTGCCAGACGGTCGACTATTATTCGGTGGTCGTGGTGCGATTCGAGGCGCCCATGCCGAGAGTCCCCGCTACGCTAAACGTCTACTCGCCGCACTTCATGCCAGTTTCCCGGCCTTAAAAGACATCACGCATTGGGATGACTTTTGGAGCGGTTGGGTCAGTGTGTCTTTGGATGATTATCCGCGCATCATGCAACTCGACAACAATGTTTTTGCTAGCATGGGGTACTGTGGCGCGGGCGTTAGTTTTAGCGCTTTAGCGGGTAAAAGGCTAGCGGAAAAGGCCTGCGGTTTGCCGTTACCTGCTCTACCGTATTATCAGTCGAACCTTAAACCGTTTCCGTTTGCTGGCTTTCGTCGCGTTGGACAGTGGGCGTTTTATCATTACGGACGGCTACGGGATATGTGGGGCTAACACCCCACAATGCTTATAGTCCAAACACGGTTTTTTCGCTCTTTAGCATACGTCCGATTAAATAAGTTAATAACACGGCCACTACTAACGTGAATACCGCGCTTACACCTGCTCCTAACCAATTCACTGTCTCACCCCGGATTAAAGACAAGAAAGTTTGATGCTGCCCCGTTAATGGCAAATAGTAAAGCAATGGCGTTTTTAGACGAGCAAACTCGACACCAAACGACGCCGCCATCGGGATAATCAGCAGAAAGCTAATATAGGTTTGCGCTTCTTTAAAGTTCTTCGCTCGAAAAGACACGAATAGTTGCAGACTCGTTGCTAGCAATGCCAATGGCACTAATGCCAAAAACATGATTAGCAACATCTCTAAACTGAAATCAACGCTCATGCCAATTTGATGGAGCGGTACAAAACTAAATATAATAGGAATAAGGATCAGCGACAGCATGGCTCCAAATAACGCGAAGCAGGAGGCAGCAAGCACCTTACCAATGACGATCGCCTGCGAGCTGACTGGCTGAGATAATAAAAACTCAAGCGAATTACGTTCGCGCTCGCCGGCGCTAATATCGATCGCCACATTCATGCCAGACCAAAATACCGAAAGTAAGATAAACACTAGCACGCTGCCCATGATAAGCGCGGCTTTAGAGCCCCGCGTCGCCATGTCTTGTTTCGCTACCTGAACCGGCTGGATAACGCGTGGATCAATGCCTCTTAAAATCAGTCGATAATTAGCTATTTGAGCGGAGTAGGCTTGTAGCGCCTGCTCTACCCTTTTTATATCACTTTGCTGTTTTTGCGCGGACCAGTCTGCACGTAATGTCACCGCTATGGGAGTGGCGGAGGCAATGGCTTCAGCCCAATTTTCTGGAATCGAGAGTTCGATGGGTGTCACCTCAGCCGGCCAATCGGTGTCACGTTCTACGATTCCATTCTCACGCAAATGCTCAATCAATTCAGGCGCATACTGCTTACCGTCTATGCTTATTTTGACATCGCTCGGATCGGTTAATTGGCTAATCAAAAAGAAAAATGCAACCGCCATCAGCATCGGACCAAAGAAGGCATACGACATTGCCGCAAGTACTGAACGCTTATCGCGGAGCGCATCCTTGAACTCTTTTTTCCATATCGTTTTGTAAGCGCTCATTAGGCTGCTATCCCCTCGTCACTGCCAATAATCTTGACGAACGCATCTTCAAGGGCGGCTTCACCGGTTAACTGGCACAATTCATCCGGCGTTCCCTCGGCAGCAACTTTGCCAGCTGCCATCACTACCACTCGGTCGCACAATGCAGCCACCTCTTGCATGACGTGACTGGAAAATAAAATACAGGTGCCTGCCGCACGTTGTTCTCGCAAAATATCACGCAAAATCCGCGTGCTCATCACATCAAGACCGCGACTTGGTTCATCTAAAATCAGATGTTTAGGATTGTGAACCAACGCCTGCGCCAAGGCGACTTTCATCCGTTGCCCCTGCGAGAATCCAGCTGATTTCCTGTCAGCCAGAGAGGCGATATCTAGGCGCTCGATAACGTTATCAACACTGTGCTCAAGTTGTTCAGCTTGTAGTCCATGTAACTCGCCAAAGTAGCGCACTTGTTCGCGTACTGTTAAACGTTCATAAAGACCAAATTTGTCGGGGAAAATACCCAAGTTGCTTCGCGCCTGCAACGGGTATCTGTTGGCATCCACACTTTCTATTAACGCTTGCCCGGAGTCGGCACGAAGTAATCCATAAATAATGCGAAGGCAAGTTGTCTTACCCGCCCCATTCGGCCCTAAGAGACCGGTAATTTCACCATCACGAGCCGAGAATGTCAGCTCACTCAATGCGCTTACTGTTTTGAAGGACTTACTTATCGACTTTACTTCGATCATATTAAAGCCCCTCTCCGTTAGCATTGAGCACAAAGGGTGCTAACTTCCTTTGCTTTACACATTGAGTATCTAACGCCTCGACGCTACCCGCGCGGATGAATTGCGCGACGATCCTATTAGCACACGTATGTCCCGCAATTGTATGGCCTGCGTACGGGGCTATTACATGCACACTATTCGGTAATGTTCGCGCAGCAATATCAGCCCATCGGGGCGGCGTGACAGGATCTTGAGTACCCGATAGTAATAACACAGGCTTTTTGCTCTCAACCGGCTGCGCAAAGGAGCTCGGCGCTGGCGTCGTTTGCCAACCCTGACACAAGTCGACAAATGCTTGACCTGTTTTTCCTCCGATAAACTCATTGTTGGCGTCCTGCTTTAACAAGCTCTCAGTCGCGCGCGGCAAGTCTTCCCGGCATACCACTGAAAGCATCAGACCTAAGTATATCGAGTTTTGAACTGCGGTGGTGGTGCCTCCCATAAGTCCTAAAATCGGCTTATAGTTGGCAGCACGCGCTTCACTGATCGCGTAAGGTAAGAGTTGTCTAGTCGCAGGGTTGTACAACGCCAACCGTACGACAGAGCTAAAACGACCGGGTGTCAGGCGAATCTGCATAGGCTCTGCAGATAACGGATCTTGAGTGTCTACAAGAACACTCTGCTGATCAAGCGACTGCATGACCTGATCATAATCTTGCTTCAGATTAGGAAACCGTTGCATACAAGGCTTTTGCTGCTGGCAATCTTGCAGCATTTTTTCAAATGCCAAACTGCCGTTGAAGCCAAATGGACCTATCACCACTTGGGGGGGCGCGACGGCATCCAATGTCGCAGTACGAACTGAGTTTGAAGCGTGTTGCAGATATTTCAGCCCAACACGGCTTCCGTAAGAACCGCCGTATAGATTCCACTGCTCAATGCCGAGCGCCTGTCTAACTTGTTCAAAATCACGAATAGTATTTCGCGTATTGTATTGCGATACATCGACATTAGGATACTGTGCTAAGCACTCTGCAGCGAGCTCTGACAGGTCTTGCTCATCGTCGGATCTCACCAGCTCATCCGGCCGATTTACCTCACATGACAGTGGATTACTTTTACCGGTGCCTCGCTGGTCGATCAACACGATGTCACGTTGCTTTCTAACATCGGCGAAAATGCGTGCAATCATCGGGGCGAGTTCCGTCGCTGCTTGACCGGGCCCGCCGGCTAAAATCAGTAACGGATCCGGTTGTGCATTCTCTTGGATAGAGGGAATAATCGCGTAGTGAATATCGATTTGTTGGCCATCGGGCTGCTCGTAATTTTCAGGAACCTGGATGTAACCACACTCCATTCGCTCTGAAAAGCCTTTAACAAAACAATGAGTCGCGTCAGTTGAATTGACCTGCTCCTGCGCGTTCGACACGCTCGCAAAAAATCCAATCAGCAAGCAACAAAGTGTTTTTATCAGGCGCGAACTTAACCCTCCATGCGGGCTGCGATCATTACCTAAGTTCATGAAATAGTCCTAGAAATAACGGTGAACAAATATTCTGTTCGTATCACACCTATTTGGCAACAGAAGAATCGAAACAAATTGTTAACGTTCACAAAAAAAGCCTCCAGAGTGGAGGCTTTTTGCAATCTTTTACAGCTTCAATAATTATAAGCCAGCACGCTCTTTAATCGCCGCCGCAATAGGTGAACTGCCATGACCATTTTGCTGAGCCCATTCGTAATCGCCTGAACTTGCCAAGTCATCAACTGAAAGTCGACCAACCATAAAGGTGCCGATATCGTTTGAGCCGTTTGTCATTGCAAATTGCAATAACGACTGACCGTTGCACTGAATGCCCGAGTATACGTCGCGCATACGTACACGTGAATCGCGTAACTTCTTCCGCAAACGCATCGTGTCATCGCCTTGTACATACGTACAAAGACTAAGTGCTAGTTCATTTTGTGCTTTAGCCGGCTCGCTGAAAGATACGCCCGCAATTGCCGTCGCGGCAATTAACGAACTTAAGATGAATGATTTCATTGTGTGACCCCCATCACTTACAACTGTTCACTTTTTCGCCGCGAATAATACTATGAAACGCTGACCCAATCAACGAAGCAAGTCGGAGTAACGCTTTGAAAAAACAACACTTTATTAACTTTCTTTGTCGAGTACTTTTATAGTATAGGCAGGTACTTGATCATCCGACGCGGCAACAAATTGCCGCTTAAGTTCTTGCCAGCTATGCGCTTTTTGATAATCAGGGAAGTATGTATCGCCTTCAACATCTAATTCGATTTCGGTAACATATAGACGGTCGCAATGCGGGAAAAAAAGTTCATATATTTTTCCTCCACCAATAATCATCAACTCTTCAGCATCCCCAGCGGCGGCAAATGCTTGGTCGACATTTGCCACCCAAATTACGCCATTATCGGGGGCTTGGTGTCGATCGGGTTGCGAAGTTAATACAATATTCTTACGTCCTGGCAAGGGACGACCCAATGATTCAAACGTTCGCCGACCCATAACAATCGGCTTACCTAATGTAACTTTTTTGAAATATTGTAGCTCATTAGGAATATGCCATGGCATCGCATTGTCCTTTCCTATGACTCGATTATTCGCCATCGCGGCTATCATAGAAACTTTCATTGAATGTCGCCCTTTTTAGACATTACTTTTGGTAGATGACTTCGACACCGTCGTCATCATCATCGTCGTCATCAAAATCGTCTTCATCTTGATACTCTTCCAAGACTTCATCATGGTACGTATCCCATTTAAAGTCGACGGCTTCTTCCTCTTGCGCTTTCTGCGCTTCTTCATGAGGTGAAGGCAAAGTATCAATATACTCGACGACATCATGACACAACTGCTGCGTATTGCGGCCTTCCAATGCGGCGATTTGATACACTGGACCTTCCCAGCCTAATCGCTCAACCAGGTCATCAACTAATTCTTGGCGTTCTTCCTCGAGTACGAGATCAACTTTATTGATCACTAACCAGCGCGGCTTTTCCGCCAACTTAGGACTGTATTTCTCCAGCTCTTCAATGATAACGCGCGCTTGTTCAACGGGATCGCTCTCATCAAATGGTGCTAAGTCGACAAGATGCAATAGCAGACGGCAGCGTTCTAAATGCTTCAAGAACTGTATACCTAAACCAGCACCTTCAGCGGCACCCTCAATCAAACCCGGAATATCAGCGATCACAAAGCTGTGGTGAGCCGCAGGTCGCACAACACCTAAATTGGGTACCAGAGTGGTAAACGGGTAATCCGCAACTTTAGGTTTTGCGGCAGATACCGAACGAATAAAGGTCGATTTACCTGCATTGGGCATGCCCAATAACCCGACGTCAGCCAACAGCATCAATTCGAGCTGAAGTTGTCGTACTTCACCCGGCGTACCATTGGTTTTTTGTCGCGGGGCACGGTTAACACTGCTTTTAAAACGCGTGTTACCTAGCCCATGAAAGCCACCTTTCGCCACGATGATGCGCTGACCGTGGCGTGTTAAATCCCCGATCACCTCACCCGTATCAATATCTTTCGCACGCGTACCAGGGGGCACTTTTAAGGTAATATCTTCACCCCGCTTACCCGTACAATTTTTACTCATTCCGTTTTGACCCCGCTCAGCACGGTGAAAGCGCTCAAAACGATAATCAATAAGGGTGTTGAGGTTTTCGTCGGCTTCTAAATAGACATCGCCGCCATCTCCGCCGTCGCCACCATCGGGGCCACCTTTGGGAATGTATTTTTCACGGCGAAAGCTGATACAGCCATTACCACCATCACCGGCTTCCACACGGATTTCTACTTCATCTACGAATTTCATGAGCGACTTCTTTTAGAACAATTCTTGAGGATACTAAGGTTAGCACATATGAAAAAGCCCTGCCGTAAAGGCAGGGCTTTTCAAATCTTTTGAGACAGCTGAAATTAGTCAGTGATTACACTGATAAATTTACGGTTTTTGCTGCCTTTAGTTTCGAAAGAAACTTTACCTTCCGCGGTCGCGAATAAGGTGTGATCTTTACCCATGCCTACGTTGCTACCAGCGTGGAATTTAGTACCACGTTGACGAACTAGGATGTTGCCTGCCAATACAGACTCACCACCGAAACGCTTAACACCCAGACGTTTACTCTCTGAGTCACGACCGTTTTTAGTAGAACCACCAGCCTTTTTGTGTGCCATGTGTCGTTACTCCTTAAATTAGCTGTTGATACCAGTGATTTTCACTTCTGTGAACCACTGACGGTGACCTTGTTGCTTACGTGAATGCTTACGACGACGGAATTTAACGATCTTCACTTTGTCGCCACGACCGTGATCAACGATCTCAGCTGTCACTTTGCCACCTGATACTAACGGCGCACCGATTTTTACATCGTTGCCGTCAGAAACCATAAGAACCTGGTCGAACTCAACTACGTCTCCGGTAGCTGCTTCCAGTTTTTCCAGGCGGACGATTTGGCCTTCAGTCACACGGTGCTGCTTACCGCCACTTTGGAATACTGCGTACATAGTAATCTCCACTGCCATTAGGCACTCGAATTTAAAATAGGTCGCGAATTCTACTGAATAAACAAAAGGATCGCAAGTAGTTTCTGGTGTTCTTTTATGATTCATTTGCGCACTTTTTCGAGTTATTCAACGTCGTTGCCAATGGCTAGCAACGCACGCTCATATATTGTAACATCCCATCTCCGTTAAATTTACGTAAAGCATCTCATATTATGATGGATCTGAAGTCCATTAACGATCTCGCACAAAAAGACATGCAAGGCGTTAACGCGCTCATTGGCGAACAGTTAAGCTCCGATGTAGCGCTGATCAATCAACTGGGCATGTATATTGTGAATAGTGGCGGTAAGCGACTACGCCCTCTGCTTGCTGTTCTCTCATGTCGTGCACTCGGTTATGAAGGCCGTGCCCACCTATCGCTGGCGACTATTATCGAATTTATTCACACCGCAACGTTGCTGCATGACGATGTCGTTGATGAGTCGGAACTGCGCCGTGGTCGCAAGACCGCTAACGCGGTATTTGGTAATGAAGCCTCGGTACTCGTTGGTGACTTTCTATATACCCGCGCGTTCCAAATGATGGTTCAGCTCGACTCAATGACGATTTTGAGTATTTTAGCGGATGCCACGAACGTGATCGCAGAGGGTGAGGTTTTGCAGTTGATGAACTGTAATGATCCGGACACCACCGAAGCACGCTACTTTGATGTCATTTATGGCAAAACGGCGAAGTTGTTTGAGGCTGCGACACAACTGGCTGGCGTGCTTACCGAACAAGACAGCACAGTGACCGAACAATTGGCTGACTATGGTCGCTATTTAGGCACCGCGTTCCAATTGGTCGACGACCTGATGGATTATACATCCGATAGTCAAACCATGGGCAAAAACGCGGGCGATGATCTCGCTGAGGGTAAACCGACACTGCCACTGTTATACGCGATGTGGCATGGTGATGAAGCTGCTCGCAAGTTGATTCGAGAAGCCATAGAACAAGGTGATGGGCGCGAACACTTAGAAACCGTGCTTGCGGCTATGCACGCCACGGGCGCGCTCGAGTACACTCGTCAAAAAGCGCTTGAGGTGGCGCAGCAGGCGCGGGAGAGTTTAGCCGTTTTACCTGAATCAGATTATAAGCAAGCGTTGATCGCGCTGACTCATTTAGCGGTTGATCGCGTCGCATAATTAGGCTCATCACATAAATCAAACATAAAAAAACCGCATGCAAGCATGCGGTTTTTTTGTTCGCTTCGCGATTAAGATGCGAAGTCGATACCTTTTTGGATATCGCCTTTCAAACCGTCGAGCATGTCATCCATGCACTTTTGTTCGAATGCGCTTAACTCACCGTAAGATAGGATTTCTTCTGCACCATTCTTGCCTAAGCGAACTGGCTGTGCGAAGAATTTAGCGTTATCACCAGGACCTTCAACGTAAGTGCACTCGATAGTGTCCTGACCTTGCAAGCCGTTAACTAATGACAAGCAGAAACGAGCTGCGGCTTGACCCATTGATAATGTTGCAGAACCGCCGCCTGCTTTCGCTTCAACAACTTCGGTACCCGCATTCTGGATACGGTGAGTCAAATCTTTGATTTCCTGCTCAGTAAACTCAACGCCTTCGACTTGTGACAACAGTGGCAGAATCGTCGTGCCGCTGTGACCGCCAATTACTGGCACAGTGACATTAGCAGGATTCAAACCACGCAGTTCAGCAACAAAAGCTTCAGAACGGATAACGTCAAGTGTCGTTACGCCGAAAAGTTTTTGTTTATTATAAACGCCCTTTTGCTTCAATACTTCAGCCGCAATAGGAACCGTTGTATTCACTGGGTTAGTAATGATACCGACGCACGCGTCTGGACAGTTATCTGCGACGCCTTCGACAAGGTTTTTAACGATGCCGGCGTTCATGTTGAACAGGTCAGAGCGGTCCATGCCTGGCTTACGCGGAACACCTGCTGGAATCAAAACGATATCGCTACCAACAAGCGCCGACGCTAAATCATCTTTACCGTAACCGGTAACTTTTACGTCAGTTGGGATGTGGCTCAGATCAACCGCTACACCAGGAACAACTGGGGCAACGTCATATAAAGACAGTTCAGAACCCGCAGGTAGTTGAGTTTTTAACAACAAAGATAACGCCTGGCCGATACCACCGGCCGCACCTAATACGGCTACTTTCATCTCAGACTCCGTTTTTATGTTGGATTAGTGACTGCATAAGCATAGAATAGTTATGCGGATATGGCGCAAAACTGTACTCCAATAGGGCTTAAAATACAAATAAACTGATCTAGGCGAAGGGCATGACACAAGCAAAACTACTGGCAGCATTTAAAGCATTATTGAAAGAAGAACGCTACGGTTCACAAGGTGAAATCGTTGAGGCACTCAAGCAACAAGGCTTTAGCAATGTCAGTCAATCCAAGGTTTCGCGTATGCTTAGTAAGCATGGTGCAGTGCGAACACGGAATGCTAAACAAGAGATGGTGTACTGTTTACCCGCCGAAATATCAGTGCCCTCGGCTAAAGCACCATTAAACCAACTTGTTTTGGATATTCAGCACAATGATGTCATGGTCATTATTCGTACTAGCCCGGGTGCCGCACAACTCATTGCTCGCTTACTTGATTCGGTCGGTAAAAAGGAAGGCGTACTTGGAACCATCGCGGGCGACGACACCATTTTTATCGCGCCGTTAAAGGTCTCTGAGATCGATTTTACCTTAGAAAAAGTAAAGTCGTTATTTGAGGCACACTCGGTTGTACCGGACAACGAAAGTTAAATAGCGATTCGCGGGCTCAGCAAGCCGAGCGTTCTACACTCAATGCAAGAAACGCCCGGCTCGGCACGAAGAATGCCGAATTGATTGTGGCTTGCGTGTAATCGAGCAAAGGGTCGTATTGGTTCGAGTCATCTTCTTGATAGCGCTGCTTGAGCCAGTTCACTACGGCCTTTGGCTGGCATGTAAAATACATCGCTAACATACCCTGCTCTCGCGTATCACCCCACGCCATATTTTGCCGTAATAAAGGAATAGGTTGCTCATTTTTATCAAGCAAGCGCGTTTTACTGGCATGAGTGACACCGATAATGTCGGCCTCGGGTAACTTTTCCGAGGTGACTTTATCACGTCCTAATACCTGCTCCTGACGCTCAATACCGAGATAGTCCCAACGCTTTAAATCATGTTTAAACTTTTGCACGAACAGATAACTACTGTGCTCAAACAAGTCACTTTGTTGTTTGTCGATTAGCGCTACATTTCGGCGGCGTAAACCACGTGGATTATCAGGCGCATCAACGAATCCCATCAGATCACGGCCATCGAGATAACGGAAGCTATGAACATGCTCCGCGATTTCGATATCATAACCCAACCACTCATTAAGTGTGCGAGCGGCTAAGTAATTGGCATCATAGCGATCTGATCGGAGGTTAATCAGCAAATCGAACACCTGCTCGGGCGCATCTCTATGGCCCTCTCGCAGCTCGGGGAAGCTACCAAAGCCCTCGGGACGATGCTCAGGATAAAGAATATCCCAATACTCACTGCCAATCGCGATAAACCCATTCAACATCGCTTCCGAGAAGCGATCGCTGAGCTCATCGATAATCGATGGAATACGAGCAATTTTGCGACGCATGACATCCACATCATCGGTCATAACATGGCAAAACAGACTCAGCCCATGTAGATTAGGCTCGTCACAAATTCCGGATTGCGCTTTTAACAAAGTGTATCTCCGTTCCAGTTAAACGTTATTTTAGTTATTTTTACATTCATCGGAACTGCAGGCATTATAGAATGCCTGTAAATCACACAGAATCGCAAGGAAAAATCATGCGCCAATTGATTTTAGCCGCCAGTATTGTCTCACTGGTATCGTGTGCAAGCCAATCGCATACACCGCCGAACGCTGAAACTCATCAAGTCAGTCAGCAAACTTCATTGACCGAGTCGTTTCATACACTGGCCAATACTGTTTGGGAAGACTTATCAGCAAGCCACAAAACGGCATTACCGGACATGTCCCCAGCGGCACTTAATGCGCGTTATCAGAAGCACGCAAAGTGGTTAGCACAACTTGATGCGATTGATGTCAGCCAGCTCAGTTCTCAAGATCGCATTAACCATGCAATGATCTCATATTCACTTAAAAATAGCGTCGACGAGTATCGCTTTAAAGCTCATTATATGCCACTCACTGCAGAGGGCTCATTTCATTCGTCATTGGCGTTCATGCCAGGTAATACGCGGTTTGAGTCGACTCAGGATTATCGCGACTACCTTAGTAAGCTAGCAACTATTCAGCGGTACATGACACAACAAACTAACTGGCTGCGTAAGGCAATTGAGGAAGGCTACACGCAACCGAAAGCAGCGATGGAAGGATTTGAAGAAAGTATCCTTGCCTATATTGTGCAAAATCCTGAGCAAAGTGTTTATTTTGACCCGTTCAAACAACAACCTCGCTTTGTTGATGATGCCACTTGGGCTGAACTGCAACAACAAGCGCGTAACGTCATCGATAACCAGATTATGCCAGCTTACGATGACTACTTTACTTTTATGGTCACCGAGTACTTGCCGAACTCACGTGATTCAATCGGCGCTTATGACTTACCTAATGGAAAAGCGTTTTATAAGAACCGTATCGAGCATTACACGACAACCGACATGACCGCCGAAGAAATCCACGAAATTGGGTTGAGCGAAGTTAAGCGTATTCGTGCAGAAATGGATGAAGTAATTGCGGAATCAGGCTTTGACGGTGATTTTGATGAATTCGTTGAATTCTTGCGTACCGATGATCAGTTTTATGCAGACACGCCGGAAGAGTTGCTCGCAACCGCTGCGCTGGTCGCTAAAAAGATGGATGGTAAACTACCCGGCTTATTCAAAACGTTGCCACGTAAGCCCTATGGTATTGCGCCTGTACCAGACGAGATTGCTCCCAAGTACACAACCGGTCGTTATAAAGGCTCAAACCGTGCTGACCAAGCGGGCTATTATTGGGTAAATACTTATGCATTGGATCGTCGTCCACTGTATCAAATCCCCGCATTGACCTTGCACGAGGCCGTACCAGGTCACCATTTGCAGAATGCAATCGCCGGAGAGATGGAAAATGTGCCAGAGTATCGCCAGCAAACTTATATTTCTGCTTTTGGTGAAGGCTGGGGCTTGTACTCTGAATATTTGGGTTTAGAAGCCGGTTTTTATCAAGATCCATACAGCAACTTTGGTCGCCTAAGCTATGAGATGTGGCGTGCGGCACGTTTAGTGGTAGACACCGGTATGCATGCCATGGGCTGGAGCCGTGAACGCGCAATTGACTTTATGGCGAGCAACACCGCCCTATCGTTGCATAACGTGAAAACTGAAATTGATCGGTATATCACTTGGCCCGCTCAGGCACTGTCCTATAAGCTGGGTGAGTTGAAAATCAAAGCACTGCGCAAGCGAGCAGAAGACGAGCTTGGTAGTGATTTTGATCTACGCGAGTTCCACGATGCGATACTCGAGAACGGCAGTGTGCCACTGGATGTGTTAGAGCAGCATATTAATCAATGGATTGATGACCAAAAGTCGGCCTAACCAAGACGACTGATAGATAAATAAAAGGCTTGCCAAATACGGCAAGCCTTTTTTATGAGCCGATGTTATCGACTACGATGATTTAGGTGTTTTAACTCGCTGCACAACGGCATACATCACTGGGACGACAAACAATGTCAGTACCGTTGCAAAACCTAAACCAAACATAATGACCGTCGCCATACTCGCAAAGAAGTCATCCAGTAATAGCGGTAACATGCCTAATATCGTGGTTGCAGCGGCCATAAATACCGGTCTTACACGACTGACCGAAGCATCCACTAAAGCTTGATACGCAGGCTTACCCTCCTCAAGCTCAACATTTACCTGCTCAAGTAATACCACACCGTTTTTGATTAGCATGCCGGAAAGACTGAGAAAACCTAACAGTGCCATAAACCCGAAAGGCATATTCAGCACTAACAAGCCTAAGGTGACACCCACAATCGATAAGGGCACTGTAGTCCACAACACAGTCGCTAGACGGATCGAATTGAACAACAATACGGTAATAATGAACATCGCGAGAAATCCGAGTGGTAAAGAACCAAATAGTGCTTTCTGCGCTTTATTGGATGCCTCATGCTCACCGCCCCACTCGATAGAGTAACCGAGTGGTAGTTCCATCTGTTCAACTTTGGGTTTTACTCGCGCAAATACAGCCGCCGCCGTTTCGTTACCGAGCACGTCGTGATCGGCCATCACTGTCAGCGTCCGTTTTCTATCACGACGCATAATCAGGGCGTTTTCCCAGACCACATTAATATCTTGAACCACTTGTCCTAGCGGTAAGTAGCGATCAAGCACAGGACTGTATATTTGCAATTCGCGCCAGTTATCCAAGTCAACTCGCTCTTGCGCCGGCGCGCGCGAGATAATCGGTAATAAATCAGTTCCGTCGCGATAAATGCCAACGGTGCGACCTTCAAAATTGGTTTTGAGTAAATGGTCTACATCTTGTTTAGTAATACCCAAACGACGCGCGGCCGCTTCATCAAATTGCGGTCGAAGCAACTTGGTCTTTTGGCGCCAATCATGACGAATATTCATCGCCCCAGGATCGTCGCGTAAAATTGTCTCAGCTTGCTGAGCCAGTTTGCGTAAGACCTCCGGATCGGGACCGCTGATGCGCGCTTCTATCTTAGCGGGCGTTGCTGGACCAATATTGACACGTATGAGTTTATCTTCGACCTGAGGGTGATGTTCTCTTAAATACTGACGTGTCTCTGCCATGACATTCATCATGGTGTCTTTGTCAGCGACCCTTACGATCAACTGCGCGTAACTTTCGTAAGACTTTTCGACCAAGTAAGTCAGGGTAAAGCGCGGCGCTCCCTGACCAACGGTGGTCGCAACTGAGGCGACTTCTGGTTGCGCCAATAAGTATTGCTCAGCACGTCTTGCATCTTGAGACGTAAAACGAATGTCAGTGCCTTCTGGATACCAAAGGTCGACGTAAAACATGGGCGTCGTCGACGGTGGAAAAAATGCCTGTTTAACTTGTTTGAAGCCCACCGCCGAAGTGACCAAGAGCGCCAGCATCGCTAACATGGTCAGCAAACGATGCTGCAAGCACCACGATAATACACGTCGATAACCTTTAAACACCGGATGACCATACACATCATCACCATCCGCCGCCAATTTATCCCCCTCTTTATACATTCGGTCGGCTAAGAATGGAATAAGTGTCAGCGCGGTTATCCAACTGAGTAGTAACGAAATCAACAACACCCAAAACAGGCTTCCGGCAAATTCCCCCGTCGCATCAGAAGATAACCCGATAGGTGCAAAGGCGATAATGCCAATCACGGTGGCACCGAGCAGTGGCCATTGATTCTGGCGAACCACGGTCACCGCGGCTTTAAGCTTGGTTTGTCCGCGTTGCATACCGACCATCATACCATCGGCAATAACAATGGCGTTATCCACCAGCATACCCAGCGCAATGATGAGCGCTCCTAGTGACACCCGCTGGAGGTTGATATCAAAAATATTCATGAAGATGAACGTGCCCAATACGGTTAATAGCAGCACGCCACCAATGAGAATCCCACTGCGAAAGCCCATACTCAGTAAAAGAGCGATAATCACAATGACTACGGCTTCGACCAAATTCATCAAGAAATTATCGACCGAGTTTTCGACCTCGTGTGGCTGGTCGTAAATACGCTCCACGCTCATGCCCACGGGTTGAGCATAGCTCAACTCGTCCAAACGTTGGTTAATACGCTGTCCTACGTCAACCACGTTGACATTATCTGCAAATGAGACGCCTAGCCAAATTGAGGGCTGTCCATTGAAGCGTACAATATGACTGGGAATTTCTTTGGTATCACGGTAAATCTGTGCGACGTCACGTAAGTAAATCCGTTGCTCGGCTCCCGGATTACTAATCACCAAATTAGCAAGCTCTTCCACGGATTCAAATTCACCTGTTGTGGCAATCCGAAAACGCTCCTCGTCTACCGTGACTCGCCCAGCATCGGCCACGGTATTTTGTGTGGTTAGCAAGTTAGCGATACGACTCGTGGGAATACCAACATTTGAGAGCTTAGACCGTGATACTTCAACAATCACCTGCTCTTGCTGTTCGCCACTGGCGATCACTTTGCCGACGCCCTCCACCAGCACCAATTCACGACGTAGGAAGTCTGCGTAATATTCGATGTCTTGATAATCATAACCGTCACCGGTAATGGCGAGCAGCACACCATAAACATCAGCGAAATCGTCACGAATGATCGGTTGTTGTGTTCCTGGCGGTAAATTACGCGCGCTGTCATTGATTTTACGGCGCAATTCATCCCAAATTTGCTCTAGATCATCAGCGCGATAAGTGGACTTCATTTCAACGGTTATTTGCGACAGGCCGGGCTTCGAGATCGAGCGAATATTATCGACGTAACTGAGCGACTGGATGGCATTTTCAAGTGGGTAAGTAACCTCTTCTTCGACTTGTTGTGCCGATGAGCCTGGGTAGGCGGTGATTACCATGGCTTGCTTAATAGTAAACTTGGGGTCTTCAAGTCGCCCAAGCTGTAATAAACTGACAATGCCCCCAACCAGTAGAACAATAAGCAACAGCCAACTACTGGTTTTTCGCTCCATACTGTATTGAGCTATATTCATTACAGCCCCCGCTCACGCTGCCATTCACGCACTTGCTGCTGCGGCTGTAGTTGGTATACACCCGCGCTGACGATACGCTCACCCGCTGCGAGCCCATCAGTGACGAGTAGACCCTCGTTGGTCATGTTCCCGACTTCGACGCTTCGCTTTTCGACTTGCATTTGCGCATCGACGACCCATACATAATGTTGGTTATCTTGCTCATCAAACACGGCGGTCGAAGGCACTAACACGCCTTCCAGAGTGCCGCGCATAACTTGCCGTAAATCGACAATAACCGTTGCAGTCATGCCTGGCAGAATATTCAATTCATCGGGGCGAGGTAAGGTAAACACGACCTCATAGGTGTTGGTAGCGGGATCTGCCTGGGAGTCCCACTCTTTCAAATGACCGACAAAGCGTTTTTGTGGCGCAGCATCAAATACTACCGTCGGCTCATAATTAAGGTTTTTATTCACTTGCGCAAAGAGATTTTCCGGCACTTGGATAGAAACATCCACTGCGTTGGCTATTTGCAAAGTCGCAATGGGTTGTTTTGCTTGAACATTTTCGTAGCGCTCAACAGGTCGTTGAGCTATTACACCATCAAAAGGTGCGCGTAGCTCGGTATAGCCTAAGTTAGCCTTGGTGGTTTCATAATTCGCTCGGGCAACAGCCAGCTGCGATTCGATTTGATCGAACTGCGCCTCGGACATCAGCCCCTGCGCAACCAGCTTCTTGTTGCGTTGATACTGTGACGACGCCAAGTCGAATTGCGCTTTTGCTTGTTCCATCGCCAGACGGTAGTCCGTCGGGTCAAGGCGAGCAATGAGGTCGCCCTTTTGTACTTCGGCACCTGAGCGCACGGGTAATTCGGTGATTTCACCGGCAACACGAAACGTTAGCTGTGCCACTTCGGCTGCTTCAACGACGGCTGGAAATTGGCGTAGTTGTTCCCCGCCGGCATCTTGCACCGTTACGATCCGCACTGGGCGAGGTGGCTTCTCTGCCGAGACGTTGCTGGATGCCGGCTCGGAGCATGCTGTTAACAAAAACGCCGTGCATAGTGTGATGCAGCCAATCATTCGATTCATTTTGGAACTCCCATTGGGCGCAAGTTAATAGGAAAAACTTTGCTTATCGCTTAGTTTAGCGTTAAATTTAATTTAGTTATATTGAAAAAATATTTTTAACTACTTCAATTTTAATGAATATACTGCATCTTAAAATGATGGCGAGCGTCGCCGCTTCGGGCTCGCTTCAAAAAAGTGCTCAGCAACTGCACCGTAGCCAGTCAGCCATTAGTATGGCACTCAAAAAGCTCGAGCAAGAGGCTGGCTTTGCACTATTTAATCGGGACGGTTACCGTCTGCAACTGACAGCGCACGGTCAACAGTTTTTACGACAAGCTGAAGAAGTCTTGCGCCAGCATGAGCGCTTGGATACGTTATCCAGTCGTTTGCGCACCGGCGCTGAACCCCATTTAACGCTTTGTTTTGACCACACCTGCGATGCGCGTTATTGGTTCGATGCCATAACCTTAGTACAAAGCGAATTTCCCGCCACCGAATTACGCTTTGAAGGCGAATCGCAACTACGAGCCTTGCGACGCATTAATCAGGGTGAAGCCGATCTCGCGATTTGTCCTTGGCTGCCGTTGTTTCGACAGTACGGCGAATTTGAGACACTCAAAGTGAGCCCTTTTCAACTTGTCGTTGTAATGCATAGTCAACTTGGCAAAGAAAATGGCGGTGTGCCTGATAATCGGCAGCAGCTGCTGGGGCTGCCGATGTTGGTGCCGCAAGTACTCGAAGTCGGTATTAATGTCGACGCTATCCTCAAACTCCCGAGTCAGCGACGTATTCAAACCAGTGACGTGGCGACACAACGAGATATGCTCGTTGCTGGTCTAGGTTGGGGGGCGATTCCTATGCACATGGCCGCACCTTATTTGGCCAGTGGCGAGTTGGTACAAATCGAAATTCCGGGGTTCGTGCAACGGGTCAATTTAGAAGTACACATTATACGTTCGGCAATACGCAGTCCGGGTCCTGCGGCTGAGGCCATTTGGCAAGCATTTGCCGAAAAGACCGTTGATAGCTAAAACCTTCTGTTATTCATAGTATTTATACCCTACATTGTCTGATTTATAGCCGCGTGCCGTGTGAATTAGCGGGAAAATGCGTATAATGCCCGCCACTAGTGAAGTCATTATTTCTCATGCAAACACACAAGAGGTAACTGGAGTGCTAAAAGAATATCGTCAGCACGTTGAAGAGCGTGCCGCTGAGGGCATCCCTCCGAAGCCATTAACGGCTGAACAAGTTGCAGATTTAGTTGAGCTGCTAAAAAACCCACCCGCGGGTGAAGAAGCGTTTTTAGTCGAGCTCCTTTCAGAGCGTGTACCTCCAGGCGTCGATGAAGCGGCTTATGTGAAAGCAGGCTTCTTGAGCGCAGTTGTTAAAGGCGACGTCGAAAGCCCTGTTATCAGTAAAGAACAAGCCGTTAAATTGTTGGGCAACATGCACGGTGGCTATAACATCGAGACTTTAGTCGCGTTGTTAGATGACGCTGAATTAGGTCGTCTTGCGGCTGAAGAGCTTAAGCACACCATCTTGATGTTCGACGCCTTCCACGACGTTGAAGAAAAAATGAAAGCAGGCAACGCGCTTGCAAAAGAAGTCGTTGAATCATGGGCTGAAGGTGAGTGGTTCACTAGCCGTGACAAGATGGCGGACGAAATCAAAGCGACTGTATTTAAAGTAACGGGTGAGACCAACACCGATGATTTATCACCTGCACCGGATGCATGGTCACGTCCTGACATTCCTTTGCACGCTAAGGCGATGTACAAAATGCCGCGTGAAGGCATCACCAATGCCGGCGAGCAAATTGAAGAACTTAAGAAGAAAGGTCACCCCGTTGCATTCGTAGGCGATGTTGTGGGTACTGGCTCTTCACGTAAGTCAGCGACTAACTCTGTACTGTGGAACATCGGTGAAGATATGCCAGGTACGCCAAACAAGCGTGCAGGCGGTATCTGTATCGGCGGTAAAGTTGCACCTATCTTCTTTAACACGATGAAGGACGCGGGCGCATTAGTATTTGAGGCCGACGTTGAGAAAATGAACATGGGCGATGTGATCAGCATCTTCCCATACGAAGGCAAAATCAAAAACGAAACGGGCGAAGTGATCGCTGAATATGATTACGCATCGCGCGTTATCCTAGACGAAGTGCGTGCAGGTGGCCGTATCAACTTGATCATCGGTCGTGGTTTGACTGCAAAAGCGCGTGAATCATTGGGCTTAGGCGCAAGCGATTTATTCTTAACGCCTGAGCAACCACAAGACAGTGGTAAGGGCTACAGCCTTGCTCAGAAACTGGTCGGTAAAGCATGCGGTATGGAGGGCGTACGCCCAGGTACTTACTGTGAGCCGCAAATGGCAACCGTAGGTTCACAGGATACCACCGGTCCAATGACCCGTGACGAACTCAAAGACTTAGCGTGCCTTGGCTTTAACTCTGACTTGGTCATGCAGTCATTCTGTCACACCTCTGCGTACCCTAAACCGGTTGATGTTGAGACTCAGCACACGTTGCCAGACTTCATCATGAACCGTGGCGGTGTATCACTGCGCCCAGGCGACGGTATCATCCACAGCTGGTTAAACCGTATGTTATTACCAGACACAGTAGGTACTGGCGGTGACTCTCATACTCGTTTCCCTCTGGGTATTTCTTTCCCTGCGGGTTCTGGTTTGGTCGCTTTCGCTGCAGCAACGGGCGTTATGCCACTGGATATGCCTGAGTCTGTATTGGTGCGTTTTAAAGGTAAGATGCAGCCAGGTATCACATTACGTGATCTTGTTCATGCGATCCCAGCGTTTGCGATTAAAGACGGTTTGTTAACAGTCGAGAAACGCGGTAAGAAAAACGCATTCTCGGGTCGTATCTTAGAAATTGAAGGCCTTGAGCATCTAACTGTTGAGCAAGCGTTCGAATTGTCAGACGCTTCTGCAGAGCGTTCAGCGGCAGGTTGTACTATCAACCTTTCAGAAGAGTCAGTGGGTGAGTACTTACGCTCAAACATCACTATGTTGCGTTGGATGATCAACGAAGGCTATGGTGATGCACGTACACTTGAACGCCGTGCGCGTAAGATGGAAGAATGGCTTGAGAACCCGTCGTTAATGCGTGCAGATAAAGACGCTGAATACGCAGAAGTGATTGAAATCGACCTTGATGAAATCAAAGAGCCTATCGTTTGTTGTCCGAACGACCCTGACGACGCTAAATTCTTGAGTGAAGTCGCTGGCGATAAAGTTGACGAAGTCTTCATCGGTTCTTGTATGACCAATATCGGTCACTTCCGTGCAGCCGGTAAGTTGCTTGAGAAGAACTCAGATCCGTTGAACACGCGCTTATGGATTGCGCCGCCAACGAAAATGGATAAGGCTCAGCTTGAGACTGAAGGTTACTACGACATTTACGAACGTAATGGCGTTCGTACTGAGATGCCGGGTTGTTCACTGTGCATGGGTAACCAAGCACGTGTGGAGCCAAACTCAACAGTGTTATCGACCTCAACGCGTAACTTCCCTAACCGTTTAGGTGATGGCGCAAACGTTTACCTTACTTCTGCAGAACTTGCAGCAGTCGGTGCTATCGTTGGTCGTTTACCGACACCAGAAGAGTACCTCGAGTACGCGCAGGATATTAATGCGATGGCTGGCGAAGTTTATAAGTATCTAAACTTTGACCAAATGGATGCGTTCCGCGACGCTGAAAAAGCAGCGAAAGAGAACATTATCCCGACTATCAACGTTGCTTAATCGCAGCGCCTGATTAAATCAAAGTAAAAAGCCTCGCAGTTTTGCTGCGAGGCTTTTTTAATGATCAATTAACAGCCGTCAGTTTTATTTGCGACAAACGTGCCGCGTGAATTAATCGGTTGGGTAAAGTAAACGCGACAGTTGTCATCGGCTATCTCACCGTCATCATCACGATCAAAACCAATATAGGTTTGATGACGCTCACCGACTTCAATAGTGACATCCTCTGAGAAACTTACCATTTTTGCCACCTCAAAGTTATCAGGCCCCAATTGACCCACGTCATTCTTTATTAGCTTGATGTCACGGCTGACATTATTACGCGGATTCTCTTGGTCTGACGTGGCATCGGCTTCAATAATGCCGTCACCATTAACATCTAACCACGGACTGCCATTCACGTATATAACGCGGTTAGGTAGCTGCAACGCAGCATCAATATGTTTGGAGGCTTCCGTCAAGGTACCCGACATCGACTTAACCGCATTGGTCCGTGCTGCGGTACCAAAGTCAAAAAACTTAGGCGCCGCCGTCACCGCTAAGACACCAATGACCACAATAACAATAATTAACTCAATCAGGGTAAAACCTGCATTTAACGTCTGTTTACTCAAAACGACTCCTACCTTGCTGTTACGGTCACATAAACGGTATCCTGGTACCGACCCGCGCGTTGATACTTCACATCATCCACGACGATACCCATATCAAAACGTCGCTTGCCTGAGTAACTTTGCTGGTAGCTGCGTTGGTAGGTGGTGGTCGCGGGAAAACGGTTGCCATCAAAAAGGATCTCATACGCAATACGACTGCTACTGTCTTGCTGATGTACTAACGCACGGTCCTCCGAATAAATCGATACGTCGTAAAGACTGTTACTAAACACTTTTAATCGCCAATCGGCACGCGCCCCGTCATTAAGGCTGCCTAAATCTACTTGGTAGTGGCCGCCATGACCGCGCACCGAATCACTGTGCGACCGAGCGACTTCAATACTGACAACGGCAGGCATGTAAAACCCAAGATCGACCACTTTGTCCATTAATGTACGATGGCCATCCTTTGATTGAACCACCAGGGCAGCGGCGTAGGCGCCTGCCGTGATCACGCGGTGCGCGTCAATACGTAACCATAGGTTTAAATGCTGATGACCATTGTAATCAACAATCCAAGAACGACGTCCATCGACCGTACGCACGGGCAAAGGCTTGCGGTTAGTGTTCAATAAGGTGGCGTCGAGTTGTACACCTCCTTCACCGATGAGTTTAAAAGGTCCGTTATCCACAGCGCTAAAAATCAAACTATCGATACAAGGACGTCCTTCTCGAAATGCCTGCACTTTTATGGGTAGTAAAATTTCATCGTCAAACCTTACCGAGTTGTATTGATTAACTTGCACATCAAAGTCACCCGTACACTGGTGTGGGTAACGACTATCAGCTTGTGCCACAGCTGATCCCAGAAAAATAAGTACGATTATGAACCTGTTCATGGTTGCACCTCGCTTACGGTAATAACCCCCGCGTCAATTAAATTCTCTTCCGCTGCTTTAAAGTTCACTTTTGCTTGATACTTACCTATCACTAACTGGTAAGCACCTGGCGCAATGCCCTCGACCGCAAAACGGCCCCTGCGATTGGTAAATACATCCAACACCAATCCATTTCCAATCAATTCGCCACGCTCTAAGCTCAACGGCTGACCTGATTCGTCTTGAATGTAGCCCAAGACTAAATAAGCGGCATCCGAACCCACAGTAATGACGCGTCCAGTCACACTACCACCACTTGAGTCATACAACCCTGGGCCCCAGTTATAACCGAGCGGTGCATTAGGTACATTAACGACAAGGCTGGTTTCACTAAACGGCGCGCCTAATGTCACTAATCCTGCTAAATGCTCTCCCGCGCGAGCCTCAATTTCACCCAAATAATCTGGATTAATCTCGACATCACTATCGGCGAGTGTCTTATGCTTTTTAATCAGCGCGAATGGAGCATCAACAATACTCGACATACCAAGGCTTCCATCAGCAAAACCGAGCGTTGTACTCAATGAGGTTCGATAGATGTCAAAACGAGCGCCCGACTCGAGTTCTAGTTTTGACACCGTCAGTTCGCCGCGTATGCGGTTTCCGGTGTAACTACCGCTGGCGCGAATATCCCGTAGTTGTGGATTATCGATACCATAGATTTCGTAGCCATAGTTGCCCACACGGTTGCGGTTAATGCGACCAAAGCTCGCTTGCGCCTGTTCTCTACGGTGATCGTATTCAACCCTTGTACGCAACTGACTACGTGAATCATAACTATTCCATGAAACGCTCAAAAACACGCCATCTTGCTGCTGCGTTACTGGATCAACAAAGTTACTGCGATAATATTCGGCACTCAGTAACCAGCCGCGACGACGCCAACTGAATCGAAGCGAATCCGTGTTAATTGTTGTGCCATCGACCGCTTCGTAGCGCGACACACTGGCGGTTAAATCAAACTCATCATTGAAGAAATAAGTATAATCTGCCGTCACTCGACGGTCATCAAATAACGTCAGTGGCTGCGTGGCGACTGTGGGGGCAAACTCAACTCTTTTCTCAAAACTGAAGCGCAGGTTAGGCGAGCTATTATAACCACTTCCCCAGACTGAGAACCCGACATCCACAGACGCTGCATAACCATTAAATTCATCCAACTTAGATTGTGAGCCACGCAATGTAATGACACCGATATCAAAGCCATAGGAGACCGTCGTGCCCACAATATGGCCCAAACTACTAAGTTCGAGGTTCACACCGGCAGTGAAACTATCCGAGAAACCGTAATCGTAATAGCCAGAGAATGTCAGTTCATCCCCATAGTTATATGAAAACTCTTCAAACTCCGACGCATAGCCGAGCTGAAAAGAGAAATCTGAAAGACCTTTGCGTAACAATGCGCCGCTGTAAAAGTTGTCAAAGCGAAATGTCTGTGTGGAGCCGTCCTCAAAAGTCGCAACGACGAGCACTTCATTGGCGCCTGCTGTGAAGGGCAGATCATTTAACTCATAACGACCTGGATTAAATTGTTGTCGTAAGACGGTAAAGCCGTTGACTTGGATCTCAACATCGGCGCTCGACGGTAGATAGAACTGCTGACTGTTGCCTGGACTGATTTCACGACGCGGTTGAAGCTCACGGTAGGCGCGCGAAACACCAATACCCCCCATATTGAGACCGCTGACATGCCCACTCGTAAAGGTAGTCAAATCGCCGAGTTCATAGCGCAATGGCAATTGAGGGTTATCGTGAAATAGTGTGACTTCTCCACGATAGAACTCGTTATTGCCCTCATCGTTTCGATCGGCAAAGGCAGACCAACGCGCGTTCACACCATCGTATCCACCGACGTTTGCCGAACCGAGCCATTCTAGGGCGTAGCGCGTGTCTGAGTCGACAGTCTCCGTCAGTAGGTTAAATCGATTTAAGCTCGCAATAGTCGCAGTGCTATCGGGGATTACGACATAATCAGCCGTACCGTAATTTAACTCAGTTGGACGCATAGCACTACCCGCTAACTTTGCCGTTAGACTCATATTTTGCGGTGAAAAGTCGATGAAAATCCCACGATCTTGCAGTGCAGTGATGGGGATTAAACTGTCAGGATAAGCCTCTACCCAATGCATGGTGTCGTCATTCAGCATACGGCCCATTGAGCTCAGTAATGACTGTTTAACAACAGCAACGACTTGGCCCGATTGAATGGTCGCCGCGATGTCTTGAATCGCGCGTTCATTATAATTGACCGGCAAATCAATTGCATATTGTTGAGATTGTACCGGTAATGCATAAGCCGAGGCAGACGCACTAACGATCATCAGCCAGTTTAATGCGCGCATCTTCGACTCGTCCTTGCTCATTGAGAGACGCCAGCGCTAAACGAATGGTATGCGATGGCATTAAATAGGAAACCGGTAGTAACTCGCGATACATTGTCCATTCAACAGCATGCTCATTACCTGAATCTATAATCAATTGACTGCCATTAAGATTAACCACTTGGTTACCATTGTTAGTAAGCACTAACTGACAGCCTATCTCGGCATCATTACACTCGAGTTTCTGTTGTAGGTCCTCAACCCCCTGTTGAGGATTGACGAATAGCAGTGTAGCGAAATTAAACACCATGTTAATTTCAGGTTGGCCATCGGGTTCACTTTTTAGCGGCAATTGCTTAAACACAATTCGGTAAGACTGCGTCTCAGCTAAACGTGGGTCACCAATAAATTGCGCTCGAAAAACTTGATAGGACTGGGCGCCCACTTTAATCTGCGGTGGCAGTACGATAATGTCATCGGTTTCGACTAACTGTTCAACTTGGTTGTCATCGAAGCTTCGTTTGTACACTTCAACTTCAAGCGGCAAGGTGGTGTCGCTCGGATTTGCGACGCGATAAGTCACACGGTTATGACCGCTGGTCGCCTGGATTTCAGCGATCATCGGCTCCACTTCGTAGGCATCTACCAGCACAGCAACCAGTACTAGCAGCCACAACATTGCTTTTTTTAACATGGCTGAACTCATAAGATTATTCGGGAAAATTAAGCCATCGCCCTAAAGCGATGGCTTATATGGAAAACTCAATTAGTTCGGAGTCACAGTGACAGTGATCGTGTCACTATAGTCACCGGCGCGCTCATAACCTGTAGGTGCAGGAGAAACCTTCAAGGTACGGCGATGGAGGTCACCATTGGTGTTGTTACCGACCATGTTTCCATTGCCAGTCATTGAATAAGGTGAGGTGAGAGAAACGCCCACTGCTGAACCATGATCCATAGTGTATGGAATGAAGCCAGCTTGTGGATCGTTGTTTAGTGCTAACACACCACCGTTTTGTGAGCTGTAGGTGATGGTAGGCATTGCAGAAGTATTACACCAGAAACCAACACCAAAGCCAGCTGTAGCAACGCCGTCGAGAGCGATAGTTTTTGATGGACCACTGCTGTTATCCACTTTACAGACTTTCTCAACGGTACCGTTGACAGTAAATGACGTGGTATCGGTGTTGCTTAAATCCATTTGTTCAGCGACTGCTGCGGTGGTGGTGAATAGACTAGCAACTAAGAGGGTTTTTACTGAAGTTTTCATTTTGCGAAATTCCTAAGTTTCGCAACCCGGCTATCTTCGTTTTTATTTTTAGAAGACCCGAAGCTTTCCGTCCCCGCCTCACGGAGGGTTTGGCCGACTCAAGTGGCAACCCACTTGAGTCGAAGAAAATAATAGATGAGCGTTTTAGTATTTGCCATAACGATTGCAACGTTTTATTGCAATCGATTGTTAAACCATTGTTTGTTAATAGTTTATTTTGTAAGCATTTTGTAAATACCGCACATCTGCGAACATCGGTTTGCTGATTGACTACCTTTTTTGACGCCGATTTAACACCAAAAATACAACTGGGATTAATACCATCGACACCAACGGCGCCAATACCATCCCGCCCACCATCGGAGCGGCAATGCGTTGCATAACGTCATTACCAATACCGGCTCCAAGCATGATAGGTAATAATCCAACAATGATTGTAGATACTGTCATCGCTTTCGGGCGGACGCGTTTTAGCGCCCCATCCTGTATTGCCTGTAGCAATTGCGAAGCATCGTTATTACGGGCTTTCCAGGCTTGGTTAAGGTAAAGCAACATGACGATACCAAATTCTGCAGCGACCCCCGCTAAAGCAATCATTCCGACAATTACAGCTAATGATAATTGGTAATCGAGTAAATAAATAAACCAAAGGCTACCTGCTAGCGCCAAAGGTAGAGTCGCGATAACAACTAACGCTTGCGATAGCGAGTTAAAAGCGCCGTAAAGCAGGCAAAGAATGAGTACCAATGTAATTGGAATGATTAGTTGCAAGTCTCGCTCAACCTGTTGCATCGCTTCAAATTGCCCTGTCCAGTTCCAGCTGTAACCGTCAGCGAGCGACAATGATTGAAGAGAAGGTGTCGTTTTTTCAATCAACTCCGAAGTCGTCACGCCCGCCTTCGGCTCAATAAAAATCCAGCTGCTGAGCCGTGCGTTCTCACTTTTTAGCACGGCAGGACCTGCGGTCAGCTGAATATCTGCGATATCACTCAACACTAACCAACGACCAGACTCACTGAAAAAAGGAAGTTGTTTAAGCTTTTCAATGTGATCACGTGTCGCACGCGGATAACGAATATTGATCGGGAACCGTTGATCACCCTGAATAGATGTTGCTATTTGCTGCCCCCCTATCGCTTGCGAAATAAGTTGTTGTAGCTCATTTTGCGAAACCCCATAGCGAGCCGCTTCCTTTAATTTGGGCGAAATTTCGACATATCGACCAGACTGCGCACGTTCGGCTATAACAGAGCCTGTTGCAGGATGCTGCTTCAGCTGGTTTTCGATTTGCGTCGCAATATGCTGTAGCTGGCTCGGTTCAGAGCCGCTGACTTTAATCGCCAAAGGTGTTTTCACCCCCGTTGCTAGCATTTCTATACGGGTTCTAATCGGCATGACCCAAGCATTCGTTACGCCTGGAATTTGTACGTACTGGTCAAGTTCAGCTTTAATGTCCTCAATGGTCTTTCCCGCGGGCCATTCCGATTCGGGAGTTAAGGTTATGCTTGTCTCAATCATCGTAAGAGGAGCCGGATCAGTTGCTGTATCCGCTCTGCCAATCTTACCGAATACTCGCTCAACTTGAGGATGTTGAGCTATCAATTTATCCGTCTGCTGTAATAGTTCAGACGCCTCTTCGACGCTAATGCCAGGCATCGTCGTCGGCATATACATTAAATCCCCTTCATATAAGGGAGGCATCAGTTCATAGCCTAATTTTTGCCAAGGATAGACCGCGCTTGCGGTGATAGCGATGGCAAGTAACACCGTTACTTTAGGCCACTTCAATGACATATTAAGCGCAGGTCGATAGAACCAAACTAATACGCGAGTAATAAAATTACCTTCCTCTGATGGAATTTTACCGCGTATTAAAAAAACGATGAGCACTGGAATCAAAGTGATCGATAACAGCGCTGCACACGCCATCGCAAGCGTTTTAGTATATGCCAATGGTTCAAATAAGCGCCCTTGCTGCCCTTGTAACGCGAATATAGGAAGAAAACTAACGGTAATAATGAGCAACGAAAAGAACAGTGAGCCACCTACTTCGCGACACGCATCGAGTATCACTTTCTGACGTTCAGACGAATCAGGTTGTCGCTGTTGCTTGTCGGTAAATAATTGCAAATGTTTATGCGCATTTTCAATCATTACGATAGCCGCATCGACTAGAGCACCAATGGCTATCGCAATACCACCCAAACTCATGATATTCGCTGTAATTCCCATCAGGTTCATAATCCAAATGGCAATCAACACCGATAACGGTAAACTGATAACGGCGACAAGCGTCGAGCGGGCATGCAACAAGAAGATAAAGCAGATCACGGCGACAAACGCCATCTCTTCAATGAGCTTGCTACTGAGATTATCAACTGATGCATTGATTAATTCAGAGCGGTCATAGGTCGTTACGACCTCGATGCCTTCGGGAAGACCTTGAGCAAGCTGTTTTAATTGAGCCTTTACGCGGTTAATCGTCTTTAACGCATTACTGTCATAGCGCATAACAATAATGCCACCCACCACTTCACCCTGCCCACCTAAATCGGCCACGCCTCTTCGTAATTCAGGTCCCACTCGAATATGTGCAACGTCCCCTAAGGTAACAACACCATCATTTGAGGAAGCTGGGCCAATCGGTAGCCTCTGAAAATCTTCGATAGATTGTAAGTAACCGAATCCACGCACCATGTATTCGGCCTCAGCCATTTCAATAACCGAGCCACCGACCTCTGAATTAGCATTTCGAATCGCTGCTGTGACATCCCCTAGGCTGATTTGATAGCGTTGCAGTTGCGTCGGATCAACGACCACTTGGTATGTCTCGACCATCCCCCCTACTCGGGCTACCTCAGCTACACCTTTAACACTCTGCAATCCTTGCTTTAAATACCAGTTTTGGATTCGCGTTAACTCGCCTAAGTCATGCGTATTCGTTCGGTCCACCAGTGCATATTGATAAATCCAGCCGACACCGGAAGCATCCGGTCCGAGCATCGGTTGAACTCCTGTTGGCAACTGTGCCTGTGCCTGATTCAAATACTCGAGTACTCGACTTCGTGCCCAATAGGGGTCTGTGCCCTCCTCAAATACGATATAAATATATGAGTCGCCGAAAAATGAAAAGCCACGCACTGACTTCGTGTTAGGGACGGACAATAAAGTACTCGACAAGGGGTACGTTACTTGCTCTTCAACTACCGCAGGGGCTTGACCTGGGTAGCTGGTCTTCACGACAACCTGGACGTCCGATAGATCGGGAATCGCATCGAGTTGCGTATCGCGTAACGATTGAAGACTGACGAGTGCTATCGCCGCGGCGAGTAACAGCACAAGCCAACGATGTCGTAAACTGAGTCCTATCAGAAAGTTAATCATGCGCGCCTCCATGCTGATGCTGATTCATCGGCATCACTGCTGACTGCTCGGGCAACAGTCCCCTTAAAGACGCCTCAGAGTCGAGCATGAACTGGCCATTAGTGACCACCTCTTCTCCCGCATCGAGTCCACTTAATATCTGGACTTCATCACCCACCATTTGACCGACTTTCACCGCCCTTACAGCGAATTCATGGTCACTGCTTTTAACCACAACTCGGTTTTGCTTAGCAACTTGAATCAAGCTTGAGACAGGCACCACCAGCGTTGCGGGAAGTTTTGGCAGCTCAACATGAGCATTTAACCAACTACCGACCGCGAGGGTGTCACTTGATACGCTGAGCGGCACTCGGGCGCGAAGCGTTTGTGATGCCTCGTCTATCTCTGGATAAACGTAATCAACATGCCCCATCCAGTGACCTTGCACAGTGTTTGAAGCGACATGAACCATCTGCCCCGACTTAATCAGCGCACTATACCGCTGTGGTATATCAAGCATCAGCCAAAGTGACTGTTCACCACTGATGGTCATAACTGACTGTTCTGGCACGATATACATACCTTCTTGAATATTCAGCGCACTCACAAAACCCGACTGAGGTGCAAAGTAATCAACCGTGTAGCGCGTTTCTTTTGTGCGCTCTAATCGTTCAATTTGTTCGTCGGTCATACCGAGTAATTTGAGCCGCTTGCGACCACGGTTTTTAAAACTCGTTTGCTTTTCAGCTGAGCCAACTTGTTGTAGAGAATCAAGTAACTGCAAATAGTCGTCTTGAGCGACAACTAAATCTGGCGCATAGACTTGATAAAGCGGATCGCCTTTATTAACAGCCTCTCCCTCGACGTCCACATACAGCTTCTCAACCCATCCTTTCGCGCGTGGATGAATATGAGTCTGTTCATTTTCAGCCCATTGCAGTTTTCCTTGCACACTCAGTTCAGGTTTAAGCGACTTCCGGGTCGCCGAAGTCGTTGTCACGCCAATCGCCTGCTGTTGAGCGGCGGGTATTTCAAATAATGGCGATGTTATCGGACTTTGCTTGGCATGGTTCTGTAACTATCCCGTAAAATAATACAGCTCACTCGTAGAATTTCTTTTAAACTAA